>JACQNR010000169.1 GCA_016202975.1 Acidobacteriota bacterium | reverse complement strand
CGCAGGCGGGTCTGGGAAGAGCTTCTCTGGTGCTACAATCACCAACGGCCTCATCTCAGCCAGCAGCGTCTCACTCCTGTCGAAAGGAGAGAAAAGTACTTCCTGCGCGCTTAACTGAGAATTATGTCTTGAAACATCACACGTCTCGCTTGACAGCTCGACTTGAGAGTGTCAGCGTCACTCCGGAGGTCCCAATGCCATCGATTCCATGCGACCTGGACATAGCGTGCGCAGCGTCTCTCAAGCCCATTGCGGATATCGCCCGCCGTATCGGGATTCAGGATGACGAATTGGAGTTTTACGGTCGGTATAAAGCCAAGGTGGGCCTCGAAATTCTCGACCGGCTGAATGGTTCCCCCACGGGGAAATTGGTTGCTGTAACGGCCATTCCGCCAACTCCCCTCGGAGAGGGCAAGAGCGTTACGGCCATCGGTCTTGGACAATCCCTCGCCAGCATCGGGAAGAAGGTCTGCAACACGTGCCGCCAGCCGTCGCAGGGTCCCACCTTTGGAATCAAAGGAGGAGCCGCCGTTGGTGGGTACTCGCAAGTCGTCCCTATGGACGACTTCAACCTGCACCTGACAGGAGACTTCCATGCAGTGACGTCGGCGCAGAACCTCTGTGCCGCTATGGCCGACGCCAGTTATCTTCATGGTAATCCCCTGAACCTCGACCCATTCAATATCACCTGGCGCCGCGCCATTGACGTCAATGACCGCGTCCTGCGCGATATCGTGATTGGCCTGGATGGCAAGGCGAACGGCTATCCGCGCGAGACGGGATTTGACATTACGTCGGCGTGCGAAACGATGGCCATTCTGGCGCTGGCGACCTCGCTTGATGATTTGCGCCACAGGCTTGGCCGCGCCGTCGTGGGCTTCAACAAGGAAGGGAAACCGGTTACCGCCGAAGATCTGAAGGCGGCAGGCGCGATGACATTCCTTCTGAGAGATGCCATCCGGCCTAATTTGATGCAGACGGTAGAGAATACTCCGGTGCTGGTGCACTGCGGGCCGTTCGGAAACGTGGCCCACGGGAACAACTCGATCCTCGCCAATAAAGTCGCCCTCAAGCTGGCGGTCTACGTGGTGACGGAAGCAGGATTTGGAGCCGACATGGGCTTCGAGAAACTGGTCAACATTACCTGTCGCCAGGGGAACCTCAAACTCGCGGCGGCTTTGGTGGTTTGCACGGTACGGGCGCTGAAGATGCACGGAGGCGTGGGGAAGATTGTGGCCGGGAAACCTCTTCCTTTGGAACTGATTCAAGAGAATATCCCCGCCCTGGAGCGCCCTCTCGAGGTGCTCGGCACCGCCATTTGCATTGTGAGGTCCGTGGGCATCCCTGTCGTGGTCGCCGTCAATCGATTCGAGACGGACACGGATAATGAACTGCAATTTCTGGCGGATCGTGCGATGGAGATGGGGGCAGACGGGGCCGTCATCTCCGACGTGTTCGCTCGCGGCAGCGCGGGGGGACAGGATCTGGCCGAGGCTGTGGTCAAGGCCGCTGATAAGCCGAGTACCATGCGGTTTCTCTACCCCGACGCCATGTCGATCAAAGAAAAGATTCGTACGCTTGCAACCAGTGTCTACGGAGCCGACGAAGTTGAGTATTTGTCGGAGGCGGAACGCAAGATCAAGCTCTTTACCAATCTCGGCTTTGGTCATTTGCCCATTTGCATGGCGAAAACACACCTCTCCTGTTCGCACGATCCGGAGAAGAAGGGCGTGCCCAAGGGCTACAAATTCCCGATTCGCGACGTTCGTCTCTCGGCGGGCGCCGGATTCCTATATCCGCTCGCTGGCGAAATGATGACCATGCCAGGGCTCGGCTCGTCGCCCGCCGCCGTGCGGGTGGATCTGGACGAAAAGGGATTGCCAAAAGGATTGTTCTAAGACTTCGACTCTCACCTCCAACCCCCCGAAGAGGCATGCAAGCCACGTTCCGGGCAGTCCGCCTCCTGCGGTACTCTGGCTTGCTAGAGCTGGCCCTTAGCGCAAACTGCAGAGGACCTGACTATTGATGCATGCCGCCTTTATTGCTTTTCATTCCTCTGGAGTGGTGTCTTCCTAGATTCTTGCTTCACTACAGAAGTTCGGTCCCCATGGCCTGCGTTGATAACCACTGAAGACAACGGAAAGGCTTCCCTTCCCGCAAGCTGACACTACTGTAGCAGGAGTATTTAGCCTTGATCAGCTGCCTCGCGCCCGACTGTTGGCGGACGGCTGGGGTACAGCCAGCTTCCGCAAGTCGGGATAACGACCGCACTTCCACGTTGCGTCGATCATGGCCCGATGGTTCGTGGGATTCACGGAAGAGTGGATGGATTTGGAAGAAGACATGACTCATCCACCGCGAGAAGCCGCTTTGAGGAATCAATCCCTCACGGCCTCTTCGCCTTCTTCCACTATGCCATTAGGCAACAGTTGACCGCAGTCAATGTTGCCGATCAAGCACACGCGATCTCAATACTTCTTTATCACCTCACCGATATCCATCCCCGCCAAGGGCTCGATCGGATTCAGGCCGTCAATCCCCGTGGCGACAATCTGGTCGAGGATTGGCCGGAGATTGCCATCGGAATGCTTGATGACTTTGCCCCCTCTCGTGGATCGCGTCCTCCATGCGATTTAGGCGGGGGAAAATGAATTCCCAGGCAAAGGCACGTGAGAAGAACGGCACGCTGTTTCCAGCGCAGTCATCGGCGACCAACTGGGGTTTTCGGCCGGGAATGGAGTGTACAACCTGGCCGCACCAGCCAAGGATCCTGCACGACGTGTTTTCAGAACAAAGCTATCCGGTGTATACCGATTTATCGGGCCAGAAATCGGCTTGTGGGCCGGTCATCAACCGGCGTGGATTGGTTGGCGCGCCTCCTGGGGTAATCCAGCTAAACGGCACTCCAACAGGGCTCCGATATTGGCTGCCGCTGTCGACCCGGTCATCGATCTTGATCTCGAGCTTCAAATCAAAGTCTTTCGTGGTGGCGCCGTGATAGGAGAAACAGCGGCTGATGGTCGGGTAATCCCAAGTGGAGACGCCAACGATCGCACCATTGACGCTCGCGCGGAGCTTGGCGTTGCCCGAGTCGATCGCCATTCGCGATATAAGCCATGGATCCAGTGAGCCGACCATGTCGAAGAATCTTCATCACCCTCGAGGAATATGAAATACAGACCGTAGTTCTCACGAATTCTCATGTTATGCAGGTTCCCCACAGACTCGAACGATGAGATCAATGTATACGCGTGCACAATTCATAAGGTCGCTGACACGAACAGACTCCCCTTCCGCCGACGCTTTGCCTGACGGACCATAATTCAACGATGGGATTCCATATCGGACCAGTGGAGACGCGTCAGAATACCATTGGACCACCACCTCATCAGGATCGCGTCCAAAGATGTCGGAATGCGCAGCACGCAATGACGCGACAATCGGGCTGCCTTCAGGCACAAACGGGCCAGGATTTACCGCATACAATTCGGCATGAGCGCTAAGGCGAGGATAGGTACCCCGCACCTTGGCCAAAACCTGCCGCATTTCATCCAACACGGCGGTCGGTAATGCCTGCGGCGGCGTTCCGACAGAAATAAATATACTGCACCTATCGGAAGAACCCGGCCGCCAAGGCTGACCGCCCTCAATCGCGGAAACACTTACGAGAGGCGGCACACCCTCAACTATGTTTCGACGTATATAGTCCGGGATCCACGCGTTCAGTGCCTGGACGATCTCCGCAGCATACCCGATAACGTCATACCGGAAAGCGCTCGCATCTGAAGGCTTCCTCATGAATCGTGTCAAATCTCCTGTCAAGTCGTCAATAATTCTGGGTTCCGAGAGCTCTGAGCTAATATCAATGCGAACCAAGGTGATGCCGAAATGCTGCCTAACCAGCTTAAAGGAGGTTGGTTCGCCGACCACGGCTAAATCAGCGACACCACCATGTGCGAGCATGTGCTTTATTCCCACACCGTACCCTTGATAAGGCTCTCCCTTAAGCCTAGTGGCAACCGGAGATTCATCCCACGCGCCTGCTCCACCCGCGATTAGAACGTCTCCTGCTAAGGGTATGCCCGATTTTTGAACCGCCATGATTGCCGCGACATACGCCGCAATCGTTCCTTTCATATTCCAGATTCCTCGCCCGGATATCCACTCGTTATCGATTATCCGGCACGGCGGGAATGCCCCGTCTTGTTCGGATCCGCCCGTTTCCAGGTGGCCATTGAGCATGAGTCTTCGCCCACCACCGGAACCTTCATGAACCCCAAGAACGTTACATCGACCAGGAGCAAATGGTTGAAGGCTTGAATAAAGGCCTACTTCTTGAAAGAGGCCATGAAGAAAACGCGCAGTCTCCTCCTCACGACCGAGCGGACTTGGAATATTGACAAGATCCATCGCGAGCTTGACGAGTTTGTCCTTGTCCAATGCCGCCAACGCTGTTTCAATGTCTTGCGCCAGAGTGCCGGCACTCGGACTCCGCTTTTTGGTTTGAACGTCGGCTGCTCTCGCCACTTTGGGAGCGAAGCCCGCCGCCAACATTCCAGCAGTACCTATCGACAAGATTTCCCTGCGCGAAAACCTGCTCCGCGTAAAGAATTTTTTTGTTGTGCATTCCATCCTCATTTTTCCTCCGGCTATGGAAAATGATCGCAAGGCGTAGACGGCCCGTGCACGGCTTATCAAGACCGGTCGCGCGAGCAGATGTCTGCCGCCACGACGGCGTAAACTTGTGCTGCCGTCACAAGATCCTTGACATTCTGGTAGTCCATGCTGTGCCCTTTAGAGGCGCCTTTGTACACCTTCCCGCCCGGGCCCCAGGCAGCGGGTCCGTAGATGACCGTAGGAACACCGGCTTGGTTAAGACGAACAGAATCCCCCGAATATTCCACGTATGTGATCTCCGGTGGTACTTGAACGACTAGCTCGTGTGCCCGCCGGAGAGCCCGCACCACGGGCGCGTCGATGTCTATCTCAGTCGCTGGTTCCGTCAACAATGTCTCGGTCAGGATGTTTAATTTTGCGTCCTCGGCTTGAAGGCGACTAGCAACCCCCCGAACCTCGTTCACGACATCGAGAGGATGTTGTCCGGGGATCGTTCGAAATTCCAAGTAGACGTTGCAGTTCCCGGGAAAGTCATTACGGCACTGTATTGCAGCTACACTGACACCAGGAAGAACGGTCTTGTATTTGTGGGCTTTCTGATAGGTTGGTACCCATTCTTCGAATGCAGCCAGCACCCTATTCATCTTCTCGATGGGGGCGATGTAGGTGCCGTCCCCGCTGCTCACTGTCAACTTTACCCGAACCCTGCCTAACCCATTGGGGACAACCGCCAAGCTGGTCGGCTCGCCAAGCACACACATATCGGCCGTCACTCCATGGTTGAGCATGTACCTCGTGCCGATCCCGAGTTCCTCGTCTAGAGGAACCGGGTTGCCATCGGTCCAGGATGAGGTGGGGTCAGTCCCGACGACCCCAGCGATCACCACACCGCCCTTAAGTTGGATGCCGCTCCGAATAATGGCATCGACCGCTCCTAGATAAGCGGCAATGGCACTCTTCATATTCGCGATCTCATGACCAAACAGCCACTGGTCGTCAATTACCTTGGGCGGTGGCGGCTCCTCCGACTCGTCTTGGTAAAGTGACTTCGTGCTACCGAACGTGTATCGCCCGCCGGGACGACCTGTGCGAAAAGTATCAAGGTGCCCGTTGAACATCAGCTCATAACCTCCACCGGATCCCTCAAGGCGCCCGATCACGTTGTCGCGACCTTTGGCGACCGGCTGAAGTTTGGCCTGCAGGCCGAGCTTCCTACACTCCTCATAGAGATACTTGGCGACGGCACCCTCGTGCCCCGTAGGACTATAGAAACTTGCGGCCTCAAGTGCCCATCGGATTACTTTCTCTCTGTCAATCAACTCTGCAACTT
>JACQNR010000168.1 GCA_016202975.1 Acidobacteriota bacterium | reverse complement strand
CTCCCACGGCTTGTGGGTGGCGGAGAAGAAGAAGTAAATGTTGCGCCGCTCTATGAGCCGCGACAGCGCGGGTCGCAAACCCCCGCTACAGCGCACGGAAGCTGCCCACTTCTTATTCGAATCGAACTTCCTTAACCTTATCGAGGGAAATTCCGAAGTCAAAAACATCGGGACTGGCGGGATCGTATTTGTCGGTCATGCCGAGGAACCGTGCCTCGGCGGGCTGATCGGTCGGCATCAGGAAGCGCGCCTGCTTCACGTGGCCGTTGGTCAGCATCAACGTCATCCGTTCACCTTGAAATTCAATCCCGGAAATCTTGGAAAACTCAATATCATCCGTACTGCCGCCTTCGATCATAACGGGGAGGGCGGTGCGGGGGGGGACCGACTCGAGCAGCGACCCGCGCCCACCGGGAGGATAAAAGTCGAGGTAAAGTCCAGCAAGCCGCGTCTGTTTGCCCGCCGTGTCGGTGATCGCCGCCGTGTAGGCGAAGCGCTTCCACTTCTCCACAATTCGGCGGCGATCCTCCGGACCGCTCGTCTTCACGGTATAGGTTTGCGCGCCGCGGCTCAGCCGGATTTTGACGACCCGCCGCTCCCTGAGCTCAAAATGCTTGTACTCGATCGAAGAGTCGTCCTGCCTGACGACGATGGCTTCGCTGTGCACCACGACGGTCTTGCCTCGCGCATTGGTCTGGAAGATCGTGTCGGCGGTGAGAGGCGTGCCAACCCAAAAAAGCATGGCGAGAAGCGCCAGCCAAAGGAGGGCCGGTTCGATCCCAGTGGAGCGCCCCGCATCATCGCGCGCGCAGTGATTTTGACTCAGGCGCATAAAAAAGCCCCGCCTGCGCGTGCGTAACCCTTCGGGCGGGGCTGGAGCCTCCGATGCAAGTCTAGCCCTTGCTCTTCTTCGGCTTCTTATAAGTTGTTTCCACACTTCCCTGCAAGGTTTGCAGCATCGACTGCGCTTCCCCGGCGTGCTTGCCCGTGGGTTCGAGCTTGAGGTACGCCTCGAGCGCCTCGACGGTCCCAGGCGCGGGAATAATCTTGCCAGTATTGGGGTCCATGTTCAGCTTGCCCATCAGAGATTGGCCGAGCATGAATTGGCCGTCGGCATAGTTGGGATCGATTTGGACGGCCTTTTGGAAAGCCCCCACCGCCTCATCCATCTTCCCTTGGTTATACATGACTACGCCGTAATTGAAATAGTATGAGGAAGCTCGAGCAGGATCCATCTCGGCAGCCTTCTTGAACTCGGCCGCGGCCTCCTCCGTCTTACCCATGTCCGCATACACATTGCCTAGATTGTTGTGGTACGTGGCCTCGGTGGGATTTGCCGCCATGGCCTTCTCGTACGTTTCAATGGCCTTGGGGTAGTTCTTGGTCTTGTGATAGGCCTCGGCGAGGCGGCCCAGCACGATGGGGATGTTGGTCGTTTTCGCCAAGGGCAGGGCTTGTTCGTAGAGCGGGATGGCTTCCGCATACATCTTCTGGTCGGACAATTTCGCGGCTTGGTCGAACAATTCCTTCAAGCCGGTGTACTGCTTGGCTTCTTTCGTCTGCTCCTCGCTTTGGCGCTTGAGCTCGGGGTTCGCTTCGATTCTCTTTTTCTCACTCTCGGCCGCTAACTTTTTTTCCTTGGCCAGGTCGAAGTCGAGCTTGGTGTTGTCGCCCATACCGATTCTCGTTTTGAAGTAGAGAACGGTCTGATCCGTGGGGGTTTGGAGGCTCACCTGGTAATCGCCGATGGGCAGCCCGATGTGCATGTACTCGCCCTTCTTATTGGTCTTGGTCTTGTAATGTTGCCTGACGTCCGTGCGTTCGATCAAGACTATGTAGTTAACGAGCGGCTCGCCGTTTTCCCCGGTGCACTTTCCTTCCAGCCCCCCCGTTTGGGCCCAAGCCGGAGCGCTTCCCAAAATCAGCGCCAAGCCCAGCGCCCATCCGGCCACTTTGTTCAACCTTTGAAAATGCATGAATACCTCCTGCGTATATTCCTCATAAAGTGATTCTAGCCCCATTTGGGAAGCTGTTACAACACCATTTGGTTGCCCTGGGCGTGCGTCGAAATGGGCCAGGGATGAGTCCAATTCGGCAAATCCGGATCCTCAACGCGGGGAATAACGCTCCTCGGCGGCGCGCGCCATCGCGTCGGGCAGATGCAATGTTTTCTGCCGCGTGGAGAGCATCTCCCGCTCAGACGGCGTGATCGTTCCATCCGCCACGACGGCCTTGTAGTCCTCAGCGTACTTTCCCATATTCTGGCTTAGGACGCGGATGCGACGAGTTTCAGATTCGACAACCTCGACCGCCCCTTCCTCGGTCAGGCGATAGTCCGAAGCGGCCGAAAGAAGTCTCACCCGGAAGGCCGCGTCTGGTTCGGCCAGGCGAGCCTCGAGGTGCGTGCGAACGTAAAGTCGGTAGTCGCGAACCTGCTCTGCCTCATTCAGCGGAAACGCGTCGAGCGCAATTTCCGCGTCGGCAGATGAACCTTGCGGCGAAGCTGGCACAAGGTCGTCCGCCCCAACCTGGTCCAGCGCGCGATGCGCCTTCATTTTCCCCAGGACTTCGCGGGCCAGCTTGATGCGGTCCACCGGATCCCGGAAATACTTCTCGCCGCTGTCGAGGGCGATAGCCTGGGAATAAGCCTGGTCGGCGTCGTTCAGAAGCTTCTCGGACTCGCTGAGGCGATCCTCGCGCATGGCCTGGACGGCCATCACTTCCCGGGCCACGCCCAGGTTATGCAAGCGCGCCGCCTGCTTCTGCTTGTCGTCCGCGGGAATTTCGGCGCCCTCCCAAGCCGCCAGCGCCCGAGGGTAGTTCCCGGCGAGCGCCAGCGCGTTGCCGGGTTTGAGTTCGTTATCCACGGCAAGCAGCGCCGTCCGGTCTTCGTCGTATCCGCTCGCCAGGCGAATCGTTTCCGCGGCGGCTTGATCCGCGAGCAGCGCCAGAATCTCACTCCGGGAGCGAAGGTGGTCGGGCGAGACCGTGTAAGTGCGATTGCCGCATAGGCGAGGGCCGTCTGCCATCGACTCCACCAGGTACGACCGCTCAATTGTGTGCGTAAACAAAGTGGAACGCGACGCCACTTCCGCTATCGTGAGGTTCATCACTAGCCTGCCGCGCGAAGTCAGGAAAGTGGCATAGACTTGCTGGTTCCTGCATTCTTCGACCTTTTTCTCCTTGCCGTTCTTGTCCTTTTCGATTCGCTCGCCGGTCCGAATGTTGAGGTTCACGGGGCGCCGCTCGCGTTCGACCGAAGCGCGCGCTTCATCGAGTGAGCCCTGTAGCACGGTTGGCGCCGCTGGACTCAAACGAAACCTCTCCTGCGTCAGGGCTTGGCTCACCTGCTGCTCAATCCGTCCCGCGAGGTCGGCCTCGGAGCCGAAAGTGTCGGAAACAAAATGCAGGCGAACTTCCCTGCCCGGCACGTGGAAGGCTGGCGGGAAGTACATCACGTACACAGCACGCGTTTTACTGATCCCGAACTTGCCCCAGCCCTGGCAGGCAGCGGTCAGCATCAGCGCCAAAACAACCAGCACCATCATGACGCGAGGTTTTGGAAGATGGGTTCGAAGATTATTTCCTGGCCGAGTCATAACCTATAGACCTATAGGGGCTGCACAGGCTTCATTTTCGCGGCATCTGCCAACCCGATGTGCAAACGGAAATGATCATAGACGAATGAAGGTGAAATTCAAATCTCGCGTTTCCTTCGCGGGCTTTGCGCCTTTGCGTGAGGCGCCTTGGTGTCTTCGAGAAAAGCCAGCCTCACGCCGAGGCGCGAAGGCGCAGAGGAAGCTACTTCTAGACCCAAACTGTCAGGACTGGGGCACGCGTCGCCGGGCGTAGGAAGGCCGCTGGGCGTAAGGAATGGGATCTCGGACACCGGCTTCCTCAAACGCCCGCAAACGCAGCGCGCAACTGTCACATACGCCGCAGGCGACTTCCTCTGACTGATAGCAGGACCAGGTCAGCTCGAAGGGCGCACCGAGCTCCACGCCGCGGCGCACGATTTCACTCTTGCGCATTTGAATCACGGGGGTCACGATCATGAGCTCGGTTTCCGGCCTCGTCCCGGCAGCGATGACGCGGTTGAAGACTTCGTAGTATTCGGGACGGCAGTCGGGATAGCCGGAACTGTCTTCCGCCACCGCGCCGATGAAGATCCTCTTCGCGCCTAGCACCTCGCCCCAGGACGTTGCGATGGAAATGAAATGCGCGTTGCGGAAAGGAACGTAACTGGAGGGAATGTCTTTGCGCTCGAGGTTGGCGCGCTCGACGGCGATGGCCGCGTCGGTCAGGCTGGAGCCGCCAATCTGCCTCAAATGGTCGAGCCGGCACACGAGGCGCCGCTCGGCTCGATAGAAATCGGCGAGGGCAGTAAATGCGCGGAGTTCGCGTTGCTCGGTCCGCTGCCCGTACCCGACGTGCAGCATGGCCAGCCGGTAATCCAGGCTCGCGATGGCCGTCGTGACGCAACTGTCCATCCCGCCGCTGGCCAGCACGACCGCGAGCGCTCGTGCCCGGTTTCGGGATTCGGAGTTCGCGGCTTGGGAAATATCAACCATTGATTTCAGAAACTGGAAACTGGAAATCCGAAAATTGATGTCACTTTACTTTTGAATGCTGCCGGGACCAACTCACCCATGCTCACCACATTCTGGCTTCTGGCTCCTGACTTCTGACTTCTGCTCTTCACACTCCGCGCGTCTCCGGGTCCCAGATAAATTTGTGCAACTGCATCCCCAGGCGCACCTCAAGGCCGTCGCGCAGGATCCACTCGGCGAGCGCGCGCGGGGGCAGCTTG
>JACQNR010000167.1 GCA_016202975.1 Acidobacteriota bacterium | reverse complement strand
TCCCGTCACTTACGGAGAGTCGGGGTGTATCAGCTTCTTCTCCGACGAATCCGGCGTCATTCGCAGCACGCGCGACGATCGCCCGGCGAGTGCCCAGGACCCTCCGCTCAAGGGGTAATCACCATCCCGTTCAGCGGACACCTTTAGGAATTGGAGGAGCCCAGGCCGAGAACCGCTCGCCATTGGAGGTGACCCTTGCCCATGAAGCAGGTCGCTACACGAGCCGCACGCCGTCATCATCGACAGGATCGGTGAGCACGGTTCTCAGTGTGCTGCAGAAAGCGGCGAGAAGCAGATCGAGCACGCGCCGAAGAGCCGGTACACATTCGAGTCCGAAACCATCACCAGGATCTCTCCCTGACGCGACCTGGCCGAGAAAGTCGTCCCCGGTTTTCCAAAGAAAACTCACTTGGGCTTTTCCGAAATGGCCGCGATGAAACTCGACCCGGCCGCGGTCGATGATAACCGTCCACTCCAGTCCCCAATCCTCGACCATCCAGCGCGTCATCAATTCCACGCCCTTCAGCCTTTGTCGAAGCGCCTTGTCGCGGCCCATGAGAACGAAGGCGCGCTGGATGACGCGGCGCGCGCCTCTCTTCGACAGGGAAGCGACGGGCTCTTCGCTGTTCGGAGTTGTCAGTTCTTCACTCACGAGTGGCCGCCTGATTTTGCCAATGCGAGCCGCTCACACCTCCGTGCTGCGGCTTCCGTCAAATCCTGCCCGGCAACGAGTTCATCGACCAAGCCCAGCGTTAAAGCCTGCGTCGCGGGAATTCGCTCACACGTGAGGATCATTTGAAGCGCTTGCGCTTTCCCGATTAGTCGCGGGAGTCGCTGCGTGCCTCCCCATCCGGTTATCAACCCGAGCGCACCTCCCGGATGCCCGAATGCCGAATCGAAAGTCGCCACGCGAGCGTGGCAAGCCAATGCTAAATCGAGGCCGCCGCCTAGACAGAATCCCCGAATGGCAGCGACGACGGGCAAGGGGAACGCCGCAATCCGGTCGAAAAGCGCCTGACCCTCGGCTGCAAATTGACGGCCCGTGGGGCCATCAAGTTGCGAAAGTTCTTCGATGTCCGCTCCGGCAGCAAACGAGCTCTCGTTTGCCCTGATGACGACACCACGAAACGCGCTTTCTTCCAGAATCCTCTCGAGGAGTTGGCTTATCGACTGGAGCGCCGATCGCGTCAAGCGCGGATAATCCGTGCCCGATGGAAATGTCAGAAAGGCGATCGAGTTAACGGAGTCAATCTGCAAGCAATTTTTGGTAGAAACTAAAATATGCCTTGGAAGAATTAGGTCCACTTTGGGACTTTACAACGCATCACATTCAACTTTGAGTCGGCGTGGCTCGAGCATGGGTGCGAATGAAGTCCACAATTTCGTGGGTGGAAGCCCCCGGCTGAAAAACCGCGCTGACGCCCGCTTGCTTCAAAGCGGGGATATCCTCGTCAGGGATGATGCCCCCTACCATGAGCCGTACGTCTTCGAGACCCTGCTCCCGCATCAGTTCGGCGATCCGTGGAAGGATCGTGTTGTGCGCGCCCGAGAGGATAGAGATGCCGATGGCGTCCACGTCCTCCTGCAGCGCGGCACTCACAATCATCTCCGGCGTCTGGCGCAAGCCTGTATAGATCACTTCCATGCCGGCGTCGCGCAACGCGCGCGCCACCACCTTCGCCCCACGGTCGTGACCGTCAAGGCCGGGCTTGGCAACAAGGACCCTTATTCGACGTTCTACCATCATCGAAATGCCGGCTCCTGGTAGGTTCCGAAGACGCGCCGCAGGACGTCACACATTTCACCCACCGTCGCATATGCGCGCACGCATTCGAGAATCACAGGCATTAGATTTGGGTCCGTACCCGCGGCGGCGCCCAAGGCCTGTAACGCCGATTCGACTCGCCCTGCGTCGCGCGTTTTCTTCAGCTGAGCCAGGCGCTGACCCTGGTGGCGCGCCACACTTTCGTCGATTTGCAGAATCTCGATGGGACGCCTTTCTTCGCCCACGTATTTGTTGACGCCGACAATGGTCTTCTCGCCCCGCTCCACCTCCTGCTGGTAGGCGTACGAGGCGTCGTGAATTTCCTTCTGCGGATAGCCTTGCTCAACGGCGGCGACCATACCGCCCATCGCATCGATGCGGTCGAAATACTCGTAGCAGGCGCGCTCCGTGTCGAGGGTGAGCTTTTCCACAAAGTAGGATCCCGCCAGTGGATCGACCGTATTCGCCACTCCGGCTTCGTGGGCAAGCACTTGCTGCGTTCGTAACGCCAGAGTGACCGCTTCCTCGGTGGGGAGCGCCCAGGCTTCATCGAGCGAATTGGTGTGCAGCGACTGGGTTCCACCCAGCACGGCCGCGAGCGCCTGGATGGTCGTCCGGATCACGTTATTATAAGGCTGCTGGGCAGTCAGCGAACATCCCGCGGTCTGGGCGTGAAAGCGGCACATCCAGGAACGGGGATTCTTCGCTTCAAACCGCTCGCGCATCACGCGCGCCCAGATCTTCCGCGCGGCGCGGTACTTGGCGATTTCCTCGAAGAGGTCGTTATGGGCATTGAAGAAGAAACTGAGTCGCGGAGCAAAGTCATCGACAGCCATTCCTGCGCGGACGACCCATTCGACGTATTCGATCCCGTCACGAAGCGTGAAGGCGAGTTCCTGGACCGCCGTCGAGCCCGCCTCGCGAATGTGATACCCGCTAATCGAAATAGGATTCCAGCGAGGAACTTCGCGAGCCCCGAAAGTAATCGTATCCACGACCAGCCGCATGGAGGGGGCAGGTGGAAAAATGTATTCCTTCTGAGCAATATATTCCTTGAGGATATCGTTCTGGGTAGTTCCGGAAATATTCTTCCAGCTAACGCTGCTCTTCTCCGCAGCTACCAGGTACATGGCCCAGATCATCGCCGCGGGCGAATTAATGGTCATCGAGGTGGTGACGCGATCAAGCGGGAGTCCGGCGAGCAGCGTCTCCATGTCGGCGAGCGAGGAGACGGCCACGCCGCACTTTCCGACTTCGCCCTCGGCCAGCGGATGATCGCTGTCGTAACCCATGAGCGTGGGGAGGTCAAACGCGATGGAGAGGCCCGTCTGGCCCTGATCGAGGAGGTAGTGAAGGCGGCGATTGGTATCCTCCGGCGTTCCAAAGCCCGAGAATTGCCGCATCGTCCATAGCTTGCCACGATACATCGTGCGATGGACGCCGCGCGTGAACGGGTACTCGCCCGGGTCGCCCAGCTCGCGGGCGTAATCGAATCCGGGAAGATCGGCTGCCGTATAGAGGCGTTCGACTGGGACGTCGGAAAGGGTGGCAAAGGCTTCCTGGCGCTCGGGGGATCTTTTCAAAGCTGGCTCGAGTGTGCGCTCCTGCCACGCCATTTCGGCGGAGGACGGAGCCCGCTTGGGGTTGTCGTGCCGTGCAACCTGCAGTTGTGAGCCGAGTCCTTCGTCTTTACTCATGGTGTGAGCACAGACCCATGAGCATGTTAATTTATCGTTTCGCAGCAAGTCAAATATGCAGGCGGGAAAACAATTCTGCGCCAAAACGCAGGATTTCAAATCCGCAAACTAAGCTGAGGCTGATCGCTCTGCGCGTGCATGACGGCGATGGCGGCCATGTTGACGATTTCCTCGACTTCTGCGCCGCGCTGCAGGACGTAAACGGGGCGCGCCATACCCATCAGGATGGGGCCCAGAGCCTCGGCGCCGCCAATGCGCATCATCAATTTGTAGGCGATGTTTCCAGCCTCCAGGTCGGGGAACACGAGGACGTTCGCGCCACCGCGGAGTTCCGCGAAGGGGTAGTCCCGCTCGATGATTTCGGGGGCCACCGCCGTGTCAGCCTGCATCTCCCCGTCAACCATGAGTCCCGGCTCTTTCCTCCGAACCAGTTCCGCGGCCCGGCGGACTTTTTCGCTCAGGGGGTGCTTGGTGCTGCCAAAATTGGAAAACGAGAGCATGGCGACGCGAGGCTCAAGGTTAAACTCCCGCGCCTCTTGGGCGGCGAGCATGGCAATTTCCGCCAATTCCTCCGCCGTGGGTTCGATATTGACCGTCGTGTCAGCAAAGAAATAGACGTCTTTTTTCGTGGCCAGCACGTAAAGCCCGGAAACACGATGCACGCCTTCCCTCATGCCGATCACCTGCAAGGCCGGGCGGATCGTATCCGGATAGTGCTGCGCCACGCCCGCGATGAAGCCGTCGGCGTCCCCCATGCGTACCATCATCGCACCGTAGTAATTGTGGTTCAGCAGAAGCTCGTGCGCCTCGCTGCGAGTGACCCCGCGACGTTGGCGGATTTGAAAGAATTCTTCCTCATACTCCGCCATTTTGGGTGAACAGTCCGGGTCAATAATTTCCGCATGCAGCCTGCCGAGGTTCAGTTCCTTCAACTTCTCTTTGATGACTGCAGCCCGTCCGAGAATGATGGGATGGGCAATACTCTCTCCTGCCAGGCGATAGCTTGCACGAAGAATCTTTTCGTGCTCGCCCTCGGAAAACACGATGCGTTTGGGCGCGGTCCGGGCCCTGTGGCGGACGCTTTGCATGACTTCGTAGGTCCGCCCGAGCTTTCGCGAAAGCTCATCGCGGTATTCTTCGATGTCAAGCTGGATTTGCGCCACACCGCTCGCCATGGCCGCCAGGGCCACCGCGGCTGATTCCCAGATCAGCACGCGCGGGTCGAAAGGCTTGGGAATGATGTACTCGGGACCAAACTGCAGACGGGCGCCGCCATAGGCGCGGAGAACCGAATCCGGAACATCTTCCTTCGCCAGCGCCGCGAGCGCGCGCGTCGCGGCAATATTCATGACACTGTTAATGGTCCTGGCGCGGACGTCGAGTGCGCCGCGAAAAATAAATGGAAATCCGAGCACGTTGTTGACCTGATTGGGAAAATCCGACCGCCCGGTGGCAATCACCGCATCCGGCCGCGCGCCACGCGCCGCCGGGTAAGAAATCTCCGGGACGGGGTTGGCGAGGGCGAAGATGATGGGGCGTTCCCCCATCGCTTTCACCATAGCCGGTGTGACGTTCCCACCCACGGAGAGCCCCAGAAAAACGTCGGCGTCCTGAAAGGCCTCGGAAAGCGTCCGGAGGCTCGTCTTGACCGCGAACCGCCGGTTGTAGTCGTTGATCCCCTCCTGGCGCCCCTCATACAAAACACCATAGACATCGCACATCAAGATGTTTTCGCGCCGCACACCGAGACCGATAAAGTGCTCGGCGGTGGCAAGGCCGGCCGCGCCCGCGCCGCTGAACACGACCCGAACCTTCTCGATATCCTTTTTCACAATTTCGAGAGCGTTCAGTAAGGCGGCGCCGGCGATAATGGCCGTCCCGTGTTGGTCATCGTGAAACGCTGGAATGCGAAGCTTCTCGCGAAGCGCTGCTTCGATATAGAAACAATCGGGCGCCTGGATATCTTCAAGATTGATGGCGCCCACCGTCGGTTCGATAAACTGGCAGAATTTGATCACGTCTTCAGGGTCGGGAGCGTTGATCTCCAGGTCGAAAACGTCGATGTCGGCCAGGCGCTTAAAAAGAATGGCTTTGCCTTCCATCACCGGCTTGCCCGCGAGCGGGCCGATGTTCCCGAGTCCCAGGACGCGCGTTCCATTCGTCACCACGGCCACGAGATTCCCCCTGGCGGTATATTCATAGGCCTGGCTGGGGTCGCGCTTAATTTCCATACAGGGTTCGGCGACGCCCGGGGTGTAGGCAAGGCTCAAATCCCACTGGGTGCGGCAAGGTTTGGTCGCGACGACTTCGATTTTGCCTCGGCGGCCCTGGTGGTGGTAGTCAAGCGCGTCTTGTTTGCGGATTTCCATAAAGCCCCCTTGGCCCTACTGCTAGTGGTGCGTTACCGAAGAAAGTGAAACATGAATCGCGTCAGGGCACGGCTTTAAGAGACTGTGTGAGAACCCCGCTGTTCTCTGCACATGAGCATGATTGCCGTGGCAAGTTCGATTTTATGAGCCTCGACTTATCGCCAGATCGTCACGTCATGCCCCCGAGTGCAAGGGGCTACAAGCCATTGCAAAACCCCTGTGGCCCTTTGAAATCAGGGCCATTGACATGACGATTCGCGGTTTCGGGGAGCCGGGCGGCATGGCCCGATTGAAAACAAAGGGCTTAACTTCACGTCCCACCCCCTCAGCCCCGATCGCTTGGGCTTGGCTAGGCAAATCAACGAGTTCCTTTGGGTTTTGCAATGGGTTGGCTCTATTAACATCCTAGTCTCCTGAGTCAGAAGTTCGCTTGCAAAATCGGGCCACGGCTGCCAAGATTTGGTCGGCCGTTTTAGTCCAAACGAAAGGTTTCGGGTCTTGGTTGTAGGTTTCCACGTAACGCCGCAGAGCCGCCTCCAGTTCATGGGTGCTGCGATGGGCGGCGCGACGGAGCTGGCGTTCCGTCAGGGTCGCGAACCAACGCTCGACCAGGTTGATCCAGGACGAGCCGGTGGGAGTAAAGTGCAAATGGTAGCGAGGATGGCGCACCAGCCAGCGTTGAATCGAGGGCGTCTTGTGAGTGCCATAGTTATCCAGGATCAGGTGCACTTCCAGTTCGGCGGGCGTCGCGGCATCGACCGTATGCAGAAACTGACGGAACTCGACGGCGCGATGCCGACGATGACACTCCCCAATGACTTGGCCGCTGGCCATCTCCAGGGCGGCGAACAGCGATGTAGTGCCGTGACGTTCGTAGTCGTGAGTTCGGCGCTCGATCTGTCCCGGTCGCAGGGGGAGCAAAGGTTGGGTTCGGTCCAAGGCCTGGATCTGCGCCTTTTCATCCACGCACAGCACCAAGGCGCGCTCGGGCGGGTTCAGATAGAGTCCCACGATATCGCGCACCTTCTCGATAAACAGCGGGTCGCGCGACAGCTTGAAGGTTTCGCTGCGGTGGGGCTGCAAGGCAAAGGCCCGCCAGATGCGGCTGACGGCGCTCTGGCTCATTCCGCAACGCCGCGCCAGCAGTCGGGTGCTCCAGTGCGTCGCGTTCGACGGCATCGATTCCAGCGTCACGGTCAATACCTGTTCCACCTGCGCGTCGCTGAGGCGGCGCGGCGCTCCGGGGCGGGGTTCGTCCAGCAGCCCCTCCAGGCGCCGGGTGACGAATCGGCTTCGCCACTTGCCCACCGTCGGCTTACACAAGCGCAGGGCAGCGCTCACTTCGCTATTGCTTTTTTCCTCTGCGCAGGCCAGTACAATGCGCGCTCGCAAAGCCAGCGCTTGAGCCGTTTTGGGCCGACGGGCCCAGCGCTGCAAGGTTTCTCGCTCTTCGACACTCAAACTCAATTTCGGTACAGGGCGTCCTCGTGGCATCGGGTTCCTCCTTGTTATAAACCCAATGCACGGGAACTGCCATTTATTCATCGAACTTCTGACTCAGGACACTAGAGTCCTGTTTACCTCTCCGGACATTCCGCCGACGGGTTGCTGCTGTCTCAAGATGGATCCGAAGGAGCGGGCGGTTTCGACGAGTGGCTTGTTG
>JACQNR010000166.1 GCA_016202975.1 Acidobacteriota bacterium | reverse complement strand
GACCTGCCAATCCATGGCCGGATGCTTAAAGCGCTTCTTGATTGAACGATACAGGCTGAGATCAATGAAGGGGGAGAATTTCCAGACTTCTTCCTTCTCCGGGCAAACCCAGCGCGCCGTTCCTGCGGCGACTGCGTAGAGCACGGCCAGAGGTGCGGCCAGAATTTCGTGCCCGATGAGAACCGCCGGAAGACTCAGCATCATCCCGACGATGAGGCCCACGATCGTGCCTCCCAGCAGGCCCGCAACGACGGTCATCTCCAGAGTCAGGTCGGTTCCAGGATATCGACCGGAAAGCCTCATCAGCACCCCGAGCATGAACGGCACGCCGAGATAGAGGGCGAAGGCGACTTTCTGCCGGGGATTTCTCTGCTCAAAGTAAAGCAGGCGGCGAAACTGCTCAAAGCGCGCCGTGATGCTGGCGAGCGAGGCAATCACTCCCAGTTTGATCAGCAGGGTGATGAGGACCTGCGTCGGGGTGTCGGGAAAACTCGGCGTCATGTTTTCAAATGGGCGGTGCGGTCGTCCGTTTCGCGTCCGCCGCCCACAAAATGAACAATCTCAAAGGTATCGCCCGGCGAGAGGCGCGTCGCTGCCCACTGGGCACGGGGAAGAATCTCGCGGTTCCGCTCGACGGCGACGCGGTCGCCTGCAAAACCCAATTGCCGGAGCAGGTCGGCCACGGTCAGGCCCTCGGAAACTTCCCGGGCGTTCCCGTTCACCTGAATCGTCATCACGTGCGGGTCTCCTGGTCAGGGTTGAGGAGGGGCGGGAGGCCTGATTTCGCCGGAGCGGATCCGGCCGATGACCAGCCGATGCTGGTCCTCCAGGAAACGTTTAAATTTGTCATCGCTATACTCGGGGGACAGGACGAAATTCCGCTGCGAGGTCTTTATAGAGTGGATAACAGCCCCGCGCATGTAAACCGTGGTTTCGATGCCGCCCTCTTTGCGTGGCTCCGTTTGAATGTGATAGACCACACCGTTATGCTTGATGTCGGTGTTAAACCCTGTCACCATGATGATCGCCCCGGTCCAAATTCCGGCGTTTGCACGGCCCGTGACGTGATGTTAATGGGTAACCCGAGCCGAGGCAAGAAAAAACTTGACACCCTTCGCGGGCGCTACGTATATTGTTTGGTCAACGCTATTCCAGTTCGCCCATAACATGTTGAAATGATTCAAGATTATCTACCCATCCTGATCCACATGGTAATAGTGGTGGTGCTGGCTCTGGCCCTGATGGGGTTGTCCAGCTGGGTAGGTGTTCGGCGGCCTACGAGGGAGAAGAACGCCCCTTATGAATGCGGCATCCCGCCGGTGGGCAATGCGCGTGAGAAGTTCTCGATCAGCTTCTACCTGGTGGGGATGCTTTTCATCCTGTTCGACGTGGAAGTAGCGTTCCTTTTTCCCTGGGCCGTTGTTTACAAAAGTCTTAAATGGTTCGGATTCATTGAAATGTTCATTTTTGTCGGCGTCCTCTTCGCAGGATACATTTATATTTGGAAAAAGGGCGCGCTGGACTGGAGCCGTTAGACCTGGTTGCTGCGGTGCGATGGTGGGATTCATAGAACCACCCTCGGCTCGTCGCGAGGCTCCCAAAAGTTCCGGTCTGGACGCAAACCCGTAAGACATCATGCCCGAAAAACTTGAAGCGCATAAGGCCTACCAGAGAATCCGCGATTTCGATTCCCAAGCCATTGAAGACGCCCGCGAATTTCGCGGCGAGGTGACGATTTACATTAGGGCGCCTCGCCTCCGAGCCATCTGTGAGTTCCTGCGTGATGTGCCTGACTTGAACTTCAGGTACCTCTCGGACGTCACGGCGGTCGATCTTCACCCTGCCGAGCCGCGCTTCGAGGTGGTCTATCACCTTCGTTCGCTCGCCCCCCACGTGAAGCTTTGCCTCAAGGTCCGGCTGCCCGGCGATAATCCCCGGATCGACTCCCTCGTCCCCGTCTGGCCGGGTGCGAATGCCTTCGAGCGCGAAGTTTGGGACCTGATGGGAATCCAGTTCGATGGCCACCCGTTCCTAAGGCGCATCCTGCTTCCGGAGGATTGGGAAGGCCATCCGCTCCGAAAGGATTTTCCGACGACGGGATACCGCTAAATGGCCATTACACTTGAGAAAATTCCGGGCCAGGAAGAGCGGGTTATTCTCAGTCTGGGTCCCCAACACCCCTCGACGCATGGCGTCCTGCGCCTAGTGCTCGAACTCGACGGCGAAACAGTCATCCGCGGGCTCTTCGACATCGGTTATCTCCACACGGGTTTTGAAAAATCCTTCGAGGCGCTGACCTATTCGCAGGGCATCACGCTGACCGACCGGATGGATTACCTCGCCCCCCTTTCCAACAACTTGGGATTCTGCCTGGCGATCGAGAAGTTGCTGGACCTGGAAATCCCTCCCAAAGCGCAGTGGATCCGAGTGCTGCTGACAGAATTGACCCGCATCCAGAGCCACCTGGTTTGGCTGGGCACGCACGCGCTCGAGCTCGGGGCGATGTCACCCTTCCTTTACACGTTTCGCGAGAGGGAGGAGATCCTGAATATTTTCGAACTTGTCTCCGGCCAACGCATGATGACGAGTTATTTCCGCGTGGGCGGCCTGGCCCTCGAGCCGCCGCTCCATTGGCTGAAGCGCGTCGAAAAATTCTTGAAGTCCTTTCCCGGCAGGCTTCAGGAATACGAAGACCTGCTCACCCAGAATCCCATCTGGCTGGGCCGGACCGTCGGCATAGGCGTGCTGAGGCCGGAGGAAGCGCTGGCTCTGAGCTTGTCTGGTCCCGTTTTGCGTGCTTCGGGCGTAGCCTGGGACGTTCGCAAGTCCGACCCGTATTCCAGTTACGAGAAATTTGATTTCAATGTGCCCACTCGCAAAGAAGGCGACGTGTACGCGCGATACCTTGTGCGGATGGACGAGATGCGCGAGTCGATCAAGATCGTCCGCCAGGCGACGGACGGAATGCCGGAAGGCCCGGTGAAAGCGACCGCCCCGCACATCGTTCTACCGGAACGGGAAAGCATGAAGACTTCTATCGAAGCCCTGATTTATCACTTCAAGCTGGTGACGGAAGGCTTCCATCCGCCAGTGGGGGAGGTTTATCAGAGCATCGAATCTCCACGCGGTGAAATTGGGTTTTACCTGGTCAGCGACGGATCGCCCAAGCCTTACCGATGCCACGTCCGAGCGCCCTCATTTGCGAATCTCCAGGGCTTGATGAAGGTGATCGAAGGGCGGTTGCTCGCCGACGTGGTCGCATGCATTGCCAGTTTTGATACGGTGCTGGGTGAGATTGACCGGTAGGGTCGTCGTTTTTCGAAACTCATGCTTTCGGATGCGCTAAAACAGAAGTTCGATGCCGTGATCGCCCGGTATCCGGTCAAGCGGTCGGCCATCGTTCCCCTGCTGATGTTTGCCCAGGACGAGGCCGGGCATGTGACCGAGGAGGCCATCCAGGAGATCGCGCAACGTGTGGGGGTTCGCCCGATTGAGGTCATCGAGGATATCGGCTACTACTCGATGCTGCATCGACGGCCCATCGGCCGGTACAACCTTCAGGTTTGCACGAATATCTCCTGCATGTTGCGGGGTGGGGGGGCCATCTTCGAGCATTGCTCCAAGAAGCTGGGCATAGGACACAAGCAGACGACCCCGGACGGGACCTTTTCGCTCGAGGAGGTCGAATGCCTCGGGGCGTGCTGCGGCGCGCCGGCCATGCAGGTGAACTACGACTATTACGAGAATCTGACTCCCGAGACGATTGACGCGTTGATCGATGGTCTGCGAAAGAAGAATCCTGCGTCTGAAACTTAGAATCTGCTGGTCGAGTTCTGCAAGATGGCCCATTACGAAAATCCGATGCGAGGCAGCTCGCTGGAGGTCAAAGTCCTCACCGAGCGGTTTGGCATTCCCAACGTCGAGAAGCTGGACGTGTTCGTTCAGCACAACGGCTACGAGGGGTTGAGAAAAGCTCTCACCATGACCCCGGATGCTGTGATCGCCGAGGTCAAAAAATCCGCGCTGCGGGGGCGCGGCGGCGCTGGCTTCAACGCCGGAATGAAGTGGGGCTTCGTCCCCCGGCAAAGCCCCAAGCCCAAGTACGTCGTGTGCAACGCCGACGAGAGCGAGCCCGGCACGTGCAAGGACCGGGTCCTGATCGAGTACGACCCGCACCAGTTGATTGAGGGAAACATCATCGCGGGCTACGCCATCGGCTCACATCAGGGTTACATCTATATTCGCGGCGAGTATCGCTACCTTATGGAAATTCTGGACCGCGCTATCGGCGAGGCGTACGCGGCGGGATTTCTCGGGAAGAACATTTTGGGCTCGGGATTCGATTTTGATCTCGCCACCCACACGGGCGCGGGCGCCTATGAATGCGGGGAGGAGACCGCGCTCCTGAATTCGCTCGAGGGCCTTCGCGGTTATCCCCGCGTCAAGCCTCCCTTCCCTGCCGTGGTGGGACTTTACGGCTGTCCAACGATCATTAACAATGTCGAAACGCTCAGCAGCGTACCGAGCATCCTCCGCAATGGGGGAGACTGGTACGCCAAGATCGGAACGCCCAATAACGGCGGCACGCGCCTCTTCGCGCTGAGCGGCCACATCGAGCGGCCCGGCATCTATGAACTGCCCATGGGCATCCCGCTCCGCCGGATCCTTGAAGAGGTTGGGGGCGGCGTTTGGAAAGGCAAAAAGCTGAAATGCGTTATTCCCGGCGGCTCTTCGTGCCCGGTCTTGACCGCGAGTGAAATCGACGTGCCGATGGATTTCGATTCACTCTCCAAGATTGGCTCAATGCTCGGCTCCGGCGGCGTCGTGTTCATTGACGAAGACACCTGCATGGTTAAGGCCGCGTGGCGCATCATGAAGTTCTACGCTCATGAATCCTGCGGATGGTGCATTCCCTGCCGCGAAGGCACGGCATGGCTCAAGGCTCTGCTGGAAAGGTTTCACGGCAACGGTGGTATGGCCGAAGACATCGATACGGCTCTCGACGTCTCCTACAACATGCTGGGCAAAACGCTCTGCCCGCTGGGCGACGCTGCCGCCATGCCTACCATCAGCATCCTAAAGAAGTTTCGCCATGAATTTGAAGAGCACTTGAAGCTTGGCAGTTGTCCGTTTGAAGCTCGTGGTTCGGAATCCGGGGTTCGGGTTTCGGCCGGGGTCGCAATTTGAAACGTCGCCTATGGGGTAAAGGCGCGGGTGAAAAACTATAAGGAGTTGGAGGTCTGGCAGAAAGCTAAGGGGTTCGCGGTCGAAATGTATCGAGTGACTGAATCATTTCCCCGAACCGAGCAGTTCGGGCTGACATCCCAGATTCGGCGAGCTGCCACATCAATCGCAGCCAACATCGCAGAAGGCTGGGGAAGAGGCACCACGGGCGAATATATCCATTTCTTGATGATTGCCCGAGGGTCCAGCATGGAAGTGGAAACGCATCTGATCATCGCCGCGGAGCTTGGTTATCTGAATGAAAAGCCGCTCGACGAATTCCAGGAACGTATTCAGAGAATAGGTCAGATGCTGAACCGATTGATTCAGGTCTTGAAAGGGCGGGAAACGACGCGGGGAGGCCGGTCAGCGAAACCCGAACCCCGAACTCCGAATCCCGAATCTCGATCGTAATATGGCAGACCCCATCACACTGACGATCGACGGCAAGCCGGTGAGCGTCGCCGCTGGTACGCTGCTCATTGACGCTGCCAAGCAAGTGAGCGTGGAAGTCCCATCTTTCTGCTACTACCCGGGGCTCAGCTTGCAGGGCGCTTGTCGAATGTGTCTGGT
Organism: Acidobacteriota bacterium; assembly: GCA_016202975.1. Classification (GTDB taxonomy): domain Bacteria; phylum Acidobacteriota; class Terriglobia; order UBA7540; family UBA7540; genus JACQNR01. The sequence goes on along the minus strand of JACQNR010000166.1, from coordinate 10,046 downwards.
CTCCATTGAGAAGATGCCGAAATTGCAGACTGCGTGCACGACGGTGGTCACGAACGGCATGGTCGTCCACACCGAGACTCCGGAAGTCAAGAACGCCCGCAAGTCGATGCTCGAGATGCTGCTGACGAATCATCCGCTCGACTGCCCCGTCTGCGACAAGGGCGGCGAGTGCGAGCTCCAGGACGCGGTGTTCCGATACGGCGCGGCGGAAACGCGCTTTCTCGAAACCAAGATTCACGAGGATGAAAAGAAGTTTTCAAATCTCGTCTATTACGACCGCCCGCGCTGCATTCTCTGCTACCGCTGCATCCGCGTCTGCGACGAGGGAATGGATGTCAACGCATACGGGATCGGTTTCCGTGCAGCGCACAGCGAAATCATTCCTAACCGGGGCGAACACCTCGAATGCGAAGAATGCGGGATGTGTATCGACATCTGCCCGGTGGGCGCGCTGACCAGCGGCACCTATCGCTACAAAACCCGCCCGTGGGAGCTCACTTACACCGGAACGATCTGCAACCATTGCGGCGACGGCTGCAAAACGACGCTCTCCGTCCGCAATCATGAAGTCATCCGAGCCAACAACCGCGACCACTCCGGAATCAACGGCGAATTCCTCTGCGTCAAAGGACGTTTTGGGTGGGATTTTGTCAACAACCCGCAGCGCCTTACACTGCCCCGCATTCGCCGCAACGGAAAGCAGGAGGAGTCGTCCTGGGAAGAGGCACTGTCGCTTACCGCAGATAAACTGAAATCGATCCTTGCCGCGCATGGACCGGATTCGGTCGCCGTCGTCGGGTCCAATCGCACCACCAATGAAGAGAATTACTTGTTGCAGCGCTTCTCCCGAACCGTGCTTGGCACGAACAACATCGACCATCACCGCACGGCCGATTTTTCTTCCCTGGTTGGCGCGCTCACCGCGGCCAAAGCTACGGACCGCTACGCGACGATGGAGAATATTGTTGGCGCAAAACATATCTTCTTGATTGGGAACGACCCGACGCATCAACATCCGCTCGTCGCGTACCAAATCCGCCAAGCCGTCCGGCAGCACGGCGCTCAGCTTTACGTAATAAGCCAGGGCGATATCAAGCTCCGCCGCCAGGCAGCCCGCTACCTGCAGGTGCAACTGGGGGGCGAAGCCGCTGTGGTAAGCGCTCTCGTGGGCGCTTCCGCCCTTCCCAATAATCTCATCGCTGGCGGCAGCGAGGCATTCGGGGCGTTTGCAGAGAGCCTCAAATCTGCCGTGGATTTGGTAATTCTCTTCGGAGACGCCATACGAGGCGATGAGGTTCGAACGATGGTCCGGTGGGGACTCAGCATGCCGGGCGAGACCCGCTTCGCGCCTCTCGGCGACTACGCCAATTCGCGCGGCGCCGCCGACATGGGAATGCTCCCCGGCAATCTCCCCGGCTATGCGCCTGTCACCGACGAGAGCGCGCGGCGCAAATTTGAGTCAGCGTGGGGTCAGGCTACCCCCATTTCGTCCGGCCTGCATATCAAAGCAGTAGCTGAGGGCATTGAAGCTGGCAGGATCAAGGCGCTGCTTGTCTTCGGCTCCAACCCTGCTCGGACGTTCGGCCTCAGCAAATCCACGTTGGCGAAGCTGGAATTGCTGTTCGTCGCCGAGTTGTTTTCCACTGAAACCGCGGAATGCGCCGACGTGGTCGTTCCGGCAACGAGTTTTGCGGAGAAATCAGGCACGTTTACGAACACGTTCGGCCAAGTCCAGGCACTTAAGAAAACCATGCGAAAGGCCGGCACAAAGAGCGATCTCGAGATTCTCCTTGCGCTGGCGCGGCTTCTCGGCCACAAGTGGTCGTATCAATCCGCGGACGACGTTTTGAGGGAAATCATCGCGCTGGTTCCCGGCTACGCGATTGCATTGCCCAACCTACTCATTGGCCGCGCCGTCGCGACTCGCCCGGAGGGCACGCCTCCGCCGCTGGAGAAGCCGGACCTGATTTTTTCGTCGCGCGACAATTTATTCGGCTCAGGAACACTGAGCCGTTACAGCTGGGCTCTCAATTCCGTTGATGAAGCCCGGAAACCTTATGGGCACGAGTTCTGAACCATTGATCCTGACGGCGATTATCCTCGCTAAAGTGGCGGTAGTGCTCCTGGTGTTTCTGACGAGCGTCGCCTACGCGGTCTGGCTCGAGCGAAAGGTGGTTGCCCACATTCAGTCGCGCTGGGGACCCTACTTGGTAGGCCCGCATGGGCTGCTCCAGCCGGTTGCCGACGGGCTCAAATTCCTGTTCAAGGAGGACATCGAGCCCCGCGAGGTAGACAGGCTCATCTACTATCTGGCTCCATTTGTCGCGTTCACCATGGCATTTGCCTCGATTGCCGTGATTCCTTTCGGCGAATCGATCACGATCCTCGGTCACAAGATAAATTTCGAGATAACGAGCCTCAATGTGGGCCTTCTATTCATCCTGGCGGTGACTTCGCTGGGTGTCTACGGCATCGCCCTGGCGGGCTGGTCGTCGAACAGCAAGTTCCCCCTTTTTGGCGGCCTGCGTTCCTCGGCGCAGATGATCAGCTATGAACTCTCGCTTGGCCTCGCCCTGGTCGGAGTGGTTCTAATCTCCGGAAGCCTCAATTTGCGCGAGATCGTCGACCAGCAGCAGGGGCTGTGGAATATAGTTCGCCAGCCTCTGGGCTTCCTGCTCTATATCTCCGCCGCCATTGCGGAAACCAACCGGACTCCCTTCGATTTGCCGGAAGCCGAATCCGAGCTCGTGGGCGGCTTTCATACCGAGTACAGCAGTTACAAGTTCGCGATGTTCTTCATCGCCGAATACGCCAACATATTTACGGTATCGTGCCTTGCGACACTCATGTTCTTCGGCGGATGGCACGGGCCCGTTTTCGGCCCACATCTCCTGCGGGCGTTCCTGCCGGTTCTCTGGTTTGGTCTCAAGGTATTTTGCTTTGTCTTCGCTTATATCTGGATTCGCGGAACGCTTCCGCGCTTCCGCTACGACCAGTTGATGTCTTTTGGGTGGAAATTCCTGCTCCCGCTGGCCCTGGCCAACGTTCTCATCACGAGCTTTGTGGTGGCGTGGCGGGCTTCCTGACGATGTTGCCTTTGTTCTACATCTTCGGTGCGGTGGCGATCCTCGCGGCCCTCAGCGTGGTCCTGCAGCAGACCCCCGTTTACAGCGCGTTGTCACTCATTGTGGTTCTCTGCTCGCTGGCGGTCGTGTATTTGCTTCTAGGTGCGGAGTTCCTGGCGGTGATTCAAGTCATCGTATACGCCGGCGCGATCATGGTGCTTTTTGTGCTCGTCATTATGCTTCTCAATGCCCGCCGCGAAACGCCTGCGGATCGTAGCCGGATGGCTCGATGGCTTGGATTCCCTTTACTCATCGCATTCTTTGGCCAGATTCTGTTCGCCACCTGGCGGCATTTTTCGGGACTGCACGCCACTCCCCAGATGGCGGCGGGGCCGAAGAGCATCGGTGAACTCTTGTTTCGAAACTACGCTCTACCTTTTGAGCTGACGTCCGTTTTGATTCTCGTGGCCATACTGGGTGCGGTCATACTGGCCAAAAAACAGGTATGAGGTTGTGAACTTGGCCCCGCTCAACCACATTCTGGCCTTAAGCGTCATCCTGTTCGGACTGGGGGCAGCAGGATTCGTTATTCGCCGGAATATCATCACGATCTTCATGTGTATCGAACTCATGCTCAACGCCGTAAACCTGGCCTTTGTCGGTTTTTCAAGGTATCTGGGGGATCTGAGCGGCCAAATCTTTGTGTTTTTTGTCATCGTGGTAGCCGCAGCGGAGGCTGCCGTCGGGCTCGCCATCATCATTGCGGTCGAACGGAACCGCCAGACGCTGGCGATTGACGAAATCGATTCCATGAAGATGTAACGCCGCTGGTGATGCGGGCGGTCCAAATCGCCGGGCGCGAGCCTGGCGGCAATCGTATGGAAATTCTGCTTCTCTTCATTCTGATTCCCCCACTCGTGGGTGCAGCGCTGAACGGCATCTTCGGCCGTCGCTATTCGCAAGCCCTCGTGTCGCTCATTGGCTGCGGCGCGTCGGGCATTGCGATGATCTTCGCGCTGGCCGCGGCCTGGACCTATTCACACTCGGCGGCGGACCCCGCGCCAATCATACAAAAGTATTTCACTTGGATCGAAGCTGGTGCCTTCCGGGCGGAATTCGCCCTTTATTACGACCGGCTCACCCTGGTGATGACGCTCACCGTGACAGTCGTCGCTTTTCTCATTCATATCTATTCGCGCGGTTACATGGAGCACGAGGGCGGCTACTACCGGTTCTTCTGCTATCTGAACCTCTTCCTCTTCATGATGCTGGTGCTCGTCACGGCGTCGAACTATCTGCTGATGTTTGTGGGGTGGGAGGGAGTCGGCCTTTGTTCCTACCTGCTCATCGGGTTTTACTTCCGCAAGAAATCAGCCTCCGATGCCGGGAAGAAAGCGTTTATCGTGACCCGCATCGGCGACGCGGGCCTCACGCTGGGCGTGGCACTGCTCTTCTGGACATTTGGCTCGGTGGACTTCCAGTACCTTGCCGCCCGCATCGATGATGCGACTCCGGGTTACATGCAAGGAACGCTGACGGCGGCGGCCTTGCTCCTCTTCCTGGGGGCCGTCGGGAAGTCCGCGCAATTGCCTCTCTACGTCTGGCTCCCCGACGCCATGGAAGGCCCCACGCCCGTCAGCGCCCTCATTCACGCCGCGACGATGGTGACCGCCGGAGTCTATCTCGTGGCGCGTTCCCACGTGCTTTTCTCTCACACGCCCGTAGCGCTCGCCGTGGTGGGCACGGTCGGAGCCCTCACCGCATTTTTCGCCGCTACGATCGCACTCGTTCAGAACGACCTGAAACGCCTGTTGGCTTACTCCACCATCAGCCAATTGGGGTATATGTTCCTCGCCTGCGGCGTCGGCGTGTTCAGCGCCGGCATATTCCATCTCATGACCCACGCTTTCTTCAAATCGCTCCTGTTCCTTGCAGCCGGCAGCGTCATGCACGCGATGAGCGGCGAGCTCGACATGCGCAAGATGGGCGGCCTGCGTCACAAGCTGAAGACAACTTGGACGACGTTCCTGGTTGCGACGCTCGCGATCAGCGGCGTACCGCTCTTTTCCGGATTCTTCAGCAAGGATGAGATTCTCGTGGGCGTCTACGAGGGCCCCCTGGGCCAACACTGGATGTTCTGGCTGGCCGCCCTCACCGCGGCTATGACCGCGTTTTACATGTTCCGCGGGCTGCTAATGACATTTCACGGCCCACCGCGCGTCACTCCCGAGGCAGAGCACCACCTCCACGAGAGCAGTTCCAAGATGACGCTTCCCCTGGTCATCCTTGCGTTTTTCTCCGTGGTAACGGGGTACGTAGGCTGGCCCGCGACCCTGGGCGGCGGGGAGCGGTTCAACGCTTATCTCGATCCGGTGTTTGGGCATTCCGTGGCTTTGCTCACCGCCGAAAACATGCGGGTAACGGACCACAGGTTGTCTCATCTGGCCCTGATGGGCCTCTCCATCGCCGCCGCTACAGCGGGGATCCTGGTCGCGATTTGGTTCTACTTGCGTTCAACGCAGGTGCCGGGGCTGCTCGCATCCCGATTCGATGGGCTGTATCAGCTTCTGGTTCGCAAGTATTACGTGGACGAATTTTATGACTGGATTTTGGTCCATCCCCTTCGCCGCCTTTCTGAATCATTTTTGTGGAAAACGGTCGACGCCCAGTCTATCGACGGCATTTTTGTGGACGGAAGCGCCGGGCTCACATTCCATGCGGGCCGACTGCTGCGCCGGATTCAGTCCGGCAACCTGCGGAGTTACGCCACTTGGATTTTGCTCGGAGCTGTTCTTTGGCTGGGATACATACTTTGGCACTGATTTCGGCTTGATTCGCGCAATGAACTGGTTTGCAGATCATCAGCTCTCCATTTTGACGTTCCTGCCCCTTGCAGGCGCGGCAGCCATTGCCTTTACGCCCCGGACGGAAGCGGAGCGTATTCGCTGGCTGGCGCTCGCGAGCTCGCTAGCCGCCTTTGGATTGGCGGTCTGGGTGTTCATAGCCTTCGACATTTATCAACCCGGCATGCAGTTTATCGAGTATCGGCCGTGGATTGATTCGCCTCCCATTTCCTATCACCTCGGAATCGACGGCCTCAGCCTTTTGCTGATCCTGCTGACGGCGTTCCTGACCCCTCTTGCTGTCCTCGCGTCGTGGACAAGCATCACACGCCATGTCAAAGAGTTCTTCCTGTTCCTGCTGGCGCTCGAGACGGGAATGATCGGCGTCTTCGCTGCGCTCGACCTGGTGCTGTTTTTCTTTTTCTGGGAAGCCATGCTGATCCCGATGTATTTCCTGATCGGGGTGTGGGGGCACGAGCGGCGCGTGTACGCCGCGGTCAAGTTCATTCTCTACACGATGCTGGGTTCCGCGTTGATGCTGGTGGGAATTCTCTTTCTTTACCGCACCACGGGTTCGTTCGACCTCGGCGTCATTCAGAGCCAGATTGCAAGCGGCGCCGTCTACCTGACGGGCAATGCGCAGATTCTACTTTTTCTTGCATTCTTTGTGGCCTTTGCGATCAAGGTGCCCATGTTCCCGTTCCATACCTGGCTGCCGGATGCCCACGTGGAGGCGCCCACAGCGGGCTCAGTCATTCTGGCCGGCGTTCTGCTGAAGATGGGAACGTACGGCATGTTGCGTTTCTGTCTCCCACTCTTCCCCCAGGCGGCGCGCGAGCTCTCGCCCGTGATCATCGCGCTTGCCATCGTCGGAATCCTCTACGGATCGCTCGTCGCCATGGTTCAGCCGGACATGAAGAAGTTGGTGGCGTATTCTTCGGTCGCGCACCTGGGCTTCGTCGTCCTGGGCATTTTTACGTTCGACGTTGGAGGCTTCGAGGGAGCAATCTACCAGATGTGCAGCCATGGCGTTTCGACGGGGGCGCTCTTCATTCTTGTCGGCATGCTCTACGACCGGCGGCACACGCGGCTGATTCGCGAATTCGGCGGCCTCGCGACCACCGTGCCAGTTTATAGCGCGTTCTTTCTGATCGTGGCGCTCTCCTCGCTAGGCCTGCCTTTGCTCAACGGATTTGTGGGTGAGTTTCTGATCATTCTTAGCGCATTCCATGTGCGGCCGCTTTACGGAGCGCTTGCCGCGGTCGGGGTCGTGCTGGCGGCGGTCTACCTGCTCTGGATGTACCAGCGGGTATTCTACGGCGAGGTCAAAAGCGAGAAAAATCGCACCATTACCGATCTTAACGAGCGCGAAAAGGTGATTCTCGTTTCGCTGGTGTTTGTGATTTTGTGGATGGGAATCTACCCGCAAACATTTCTGCGACGGCTCGACACCACCGCCACACAGATCATGGAGCGGGTCGAGCGCGGCCCGGAATACTTTGGCACAAGCCTGGAGAGGAAACGATGAGCACCGTCCAGGCGAGCGATTTCATCTGCATACTCCCGCAGATCATTCTTTCGGGGTTCGCTATTCTGGTCATGGTGTTCGAGCCCTTTGTCCCCGCCGCACGCCGCGTGATGCTGGGATGGTTTGCACTGTTTGCGGTGGCCTCGGCGGGCGCCGCGCTCGCGTGGACCTCGACCCTGCCCGGCACAGCCTTTGGCGGCAGCGTCGAAGCTAGTTTCTTCAGCATCTTCTTCATGGCCCTGTTCCTGCTGGTCGCCGCGCTTTGCCTGCTAGGCTCTTTTGACTATCTCGCGCGCGACCACGTCCAGCACGGCGAATACTACGCGCTGATCCTGATGGCCACCGTGGGAATGTGCTTCATGGCGAGCTCAACCGAACTCATCCTGGTTTTCCTGGGTCTGGAGATTTCCTCGATCTCCACCTACATCCTGGCAGGGTTCAAGCGACAGGATGCGCTTTCCAACGAATCGGCACTCAAGTATTTTCTGCTCGGCTCCTTCGCAACTGCATTTTTCCTGTATGGAATCGCGTTTGTGTACGGCCTCAGCGGGACGACGAATCTAACGGCGCTCGCCGAGCGAATTCACGCACAATCCAGTCCACCCATCATGCTCTGGGTCGCACTGCTCCTGATGTTTATCGGACTCGCCTTCAAAGTTTCGACTGCCCCTTTCCACGTCTGGACACCGGACGTCTACCAGGGCGCGCCGGCGCCTGTCACGGCGTTTCTCTCCGTGGGGCCCAAGGCCGCGGCTTTCGCCGTCATGCTGCGCGTTTTTCTCGTCACATTCGCGGGCGAGGGCGCGGTCCTCTTCTGGCTGCTCTGGATTTCCGCGGCGCTAACCATGATCATCGGAAATCTGGGCGCGCTCGCTCAGACCAATGTCAAGCGCATGCTTGCTTACTCCGCCATCGCGCACGCGGGCTACGTGCTGGTGGGACTCGCCACGGGCGGCGAGGAAGGCTCGGCCTCCGTCATGTTCTATCTGCTTGTCTACGCCCTGATGAATGTCGGCGCGTTCCTTCTGATCGCCCATCTGGCCGGAACGGGCGAGCATTGGACGAACATCGAAGATTTCCGAGGCCTGGGATTCGAGCGGCCCGGAGTGGCGGCCTGCCTTACAGCTCTCATGCTTTCGCTTGGAGGCTTCCCCACCACGGCGGGGTTCCTTGGGAAGTTCTACCTCTTTCGCGCGGCGGTGGGAGCGGGCCTGACGGGGCTGACGGTCATCGCTGTCGTCACCAGCGTGATATCGGTTTATTACTACTTGCGACTCGTGGTCGTCATGTACATGCAGGAAGGGACTCCGCAGGCGCCCTCCGCCCCCATGCCCTGGCCGCTTCGAGTCGCGCTTGCTGTTTGCGTCGCGGGCATTTTCCTTCTCGGGCTCTTCCCCGGCAACGTTCTAACACTCGCTCACCTGGCAGCCATGCCGCTTCCGTAAATGCTGACAAAGCTTGCATCGCCGCGGGCGGTGCCCACCCCTACGGCAATTCCAACACCGCACGGCCGGGAACTCGCCCCGCGCTCAGGCGTGCAAGAACTTCGTTGATGTCTTTGAGGCGCGCTGTTTCGACTTTGGTTCGTATCTTTCCTGCCGCCGCCAACGCCAGGACCTCCCTTAAATCCTGCCGCGAGCCGACGGCACAGGTCAGGACCCGGATACCCTTCCGAACGCTGCCGGTAATCGGAAGCATAAAATTCCCTGGGGGAAGCCCTACCAGCACCATCGATCCGCACGGCCGCAGCGCATCGAAACAGTGTGCGACGGCCTCGGCGCGCGGCGCAAAATTCACCGCGGCATGAACTTCGCCAAGCGCGGCAATGGCCGCTCCGGCATTCTGCTCCGCGGCGTTCACGGCAAGTTCGGCGCCGAGTTCGCGCGCCAGTTCAAGCTTGGCTGGCCCGAGATCCACCGCGATCACCCTTGCTCCCATGGCGCGCGCAATCTGGATCGCGCACTGCCCCAGCCCTCCCACGCCCCAGACCGCCACTGTCTCTCCCACCCGGAGTCCCGACGTCTTGATGGCGCGATAGGCCGTGAGCCCCGCGCAATAGAGCGGGGCCGCTTCGGCGAACCCGAGCTCGGCGGGAACAGGCACGACGTGCGACGCCGGGGCCTTGATGTACTCGGCGAAGCCGCCATCTACCATGTATCCGGTTGAAACGAACTTGGGACAAAAGCGTTCGCGATCGCTCGTGCAGAATTCGCAGTGGCCACAGGTGGAGTAGATCCATGAAACTCCGGCGCGGTCGCCCGGACGAAATCCCGTCACGCCGCCGCTCGATACAACCACTTCGCCGACCACCTCATGCCCGGGAATCAGCGGAAGTCTCGAAACCGGCCAATCGCCCGCAACGATGTGCAGGTCCGTATGGCATACGCCGCAAGCGCGCACGCGAATCAGCACTTCGCCGCGCCCCGGCTTCGGATCGGGAGCCGTTTCGACTGCGAGGGGAGTCCCGGGTTTTCGGAGGATTGCCGCTTTCATGGAAGTGCCAAACGTGTCGGTCCCTGCGCTGCGGGCTCCGACTGGCGCTTAAGCACAGAAAAGAAACGGGGGGAGGTTTTCGCCTCCCCCCTGAAGGTCATTTCGAACTGGCGCAGG
>JACQNR010000149.1 GCA_016202975.1 Acidobacteriota bacterium | reverse complement strand
CTTCTCGAGATTCCCCAACTCAAATTCCCAGCCTTCGGTGTTCTCTGCAAAGACTTTGGCGCGGCGCGTGAGCGAGATGGCATCAAATCCCGACTCCACGACCGTGACTTGCGTGCCTCCTGCCTCATCCCGGAGACGGAATTCCACCAGCGTCGTCGGCTCCTTCGAATAGTCCAAACCCTTCTCGACCGCGCCTGGATGCCAGCGCCAGGAGAACAAATCCATGGGCTCCAGTTTTTCAACGGCCAGGTAGAATACCATGCCTGCGTAACCCTCGATCGTGATGGTCATCTTGAGGCGCGCTCCCGGAACGATTTGCCCCTCGGAGCTCACCCCAAACCACTTCGAGAACTCGGCGAGGTCGGTTAGCGCGCGCCAGACCCTTGCGCGCGGGGCTTGAATCAGCACACTTTTCTCGATCCTGCTTAGCTCGGTAGTTTTCATATGCAGCCTCCAGGTTGCATATTACCGCGGCACCCCGAGAAATGCAATCCAGGAATTACGTGTTCAAAATCCTCCACGCTCCCTTTCCGGACGCCGGGGGCCTGCTTTCTCAACGCCTGCCGCGCCAAGGCGAGAAATTTCTTGACTGCGCCCGCCAACTTGCCAAGATGTTTGTTCCGGTTCCGGAGGAATTCCCGAAGTGACCAGTTCGAAACACAAGGATGTCATCGTTATTGGCGGAGGGCTGATCGGCTGCTCGGTTGCGCTGCGCCTGGCGCAAGCGGGGCTGCGCGTCACAGTGCTCGAGCGGGGCACGCCGGGGGCCGAGGCCAGTTCCGCGGCGGCGGGAATGCTTTCGCCTCAGAGTGAAATTCTCGAATCTGGCCCGTTTTTCGATCTGTGCATGGCCAGCCGCAGGATGTACCCCAAGTTCGCACGCGAGGTAGAGAATCTTAGCGGATTAAAAGTGGATTACCGCCGCGATGGCACGCTGCTCGTCGCCACGAGTCAGCAGGAGTGGCATGAACTCGAAACCGCGTATCGAGCGCAGAAGCGCATGGGTCTATCGATCACCCAGCTGAGCGGCAAGGCCGTGCATGCGCTCACCGCAGGACTTTCCTCACAGATCGATTATGGCCTGCTCGTGCCGGGCGACCACAGTATTGACAACGAAAAGCTGAGCGCGGCGGTGGCGCTCGCCTGCGCACGGATGGGAGTGGAAATTCGGACTGAAACTTCTGCCATACGATTCATTTTGAAGAATCATCGCGTCGATCGAGTTCGCGCCACATGTGAATCGGGAAGGTCGGGCGAGATCTTCGCCGGACATTATGTCCTGGCGGCGGGATGCTGGTCGGCGACGCTTGCCGAGCCGCTCGGAATCAAGCTGTCTATGACGCCCTGTCACGGCCAGATGATGGAATTCGAATCGCCCCGACCGCTGCCGCTCGTCGTGCGCGCCGGGCACGCCTACCTGGTCCCGCGGTCGGACCGTCGAATCGTCGTGGGCACGACATCGGAGTACATCGGATTTGAGAAGGCCGTGACGGGAGAGGGACTCCGCTCAATGCTCGATGGGGCGGTCAGAATTTTACCCGGTTTCAAATCGTTCAAATTCCTTCGCGCCTGGTCGGGTCTGCGGCCGGACACGGCGGATCACTTGCCGATCCTCGGCGGCGGGGAAATTTCAAACCTGATTTTTGCCACCGGACATTTCCGCAACGGCATTCTGCTTGCGCCCGTCACCGCCGAAATCGTATCGGCCCTTATCGTGAAGGGCTCAACCGTGCGGGCCATTGAGCCCTACCGGCCGGCGCGTTTCGCCGATTAGCAAGAGTTTAGGGTTTGCGTGCAAAAATATTGGCCCCGTGGACGCCGTATTTCCGGGCCGTGGCTTCCTTGGTGGTGGCGCGGAAAGAATCGAAGCGCTCCAGGATCCGCACGTCTTCGAATCCCAAACGATTGAGCACGTCGATCATCTCTGCCTCCGGCAGAGCGCCGGCGATTCAACCGGTCCAGAGGTCGATGTTCCGCCGGGTGTCTTCGGAGAGTTCAACATCGAGAAGGATGTCAGCCAGTTGCAGGCGGCCGCCCGGCTTGAGCACGCGGACAATTTCGTCGAAGGCGCGCTGCTTTTCGGGAACGAGATTAATGACCCCGTTTGAGATCACGACGTCCACGCACGCGCTCTCGACCGGTAGTGACGTCGCATCGCCCTTGCGCACTTCCACCTGCCCAAGCCCGGCGGCCAGCGCCGAGGCGCTTGCCCGCTCGATCATCGCATCGGTCATGTCGACGCCAATCGCCTTGCCCGTCGGGCCCACGCGTCGCGCGGCCAGAAGCAGGTCCATCCCCGCCCCACAACCTATGTCGAGAACCGTTTCACCGGCGCGGATCGCCCCGATGCGATGAGGATTGGCGATGCCTGCAAATGCTGCGGTTGTCTCCGCGGGCAACGCGGCCAATTCCTCGGGATCGTAACCGAGGAATTCCGCTGCATAGCCCGGCCCACGGTGAAAATGGAATTGCCCCTCGGGTTCGGCAACGACCCTCGAGTAGATATTCGAAACTTCGAAACGAAGTTTCTGGGTGTCCAAATCGACTGGGCAAGCAATAGCCATGGCTCCCCTCCTGGATTGGATTTTACCGAAACTCAGAATCCCCGGATTCAGAAATGATACGCCGACCCAGGACTCGCCGCAATCGGACTTTAAAGTTGCCGCCTTAGCAGGATTTAGAGGGCGAGGATGAGATCAGCATCGGGAGATGGTTTAATTGACTTCCAGCCGTGCGGTGGCGCCGCGCCGCGGGGGCAGCGCTGCGGCTAGAGAATTCAGGAAGGCGTCGAGGAGTTTGGCGTCGAACTGCGTGCCGCGGCCGCGGCGGAGTTCTTCCAACGCCTCTTCAAGGGGGCTGGCCTTCTTATAAGAGCGGTCGGAAATAATCGTATCGTAGCAATCCGCAATGGTGATGATGCGCGCGCCGAGCGGAATGTCTTCTCCGGTCAGCCCGTCGGGGTAGCCCTTGCCATCCATGCGCTCGTGGTGGTGGCGGACGATCTTCTTGATGGCTTCGATCGCCTTGAATTTGAGTGGCGCAAGGATTCTTTCTCCCAGGGTGGTGTGGCTCTTCATCAGCTCATATTCTTCCGGCGTCAGGCCGGAGGGCTTGTTCAGGATAATTTCCGGAACCCCGATCTTGCCGATGTCGTGCAAAATTCCCGCCAGGCGGATTTCCTCGAGCTCATCCTTGGTGAGACCGACTTCCTGCCCGATCTGCGCCGCCAGACGCGAGACCGACTGGGAGTGGCCCTGCGTATAGTGATCCTTGGCGTCAATGGTAAAGGCGAGCGCCGTCACCGTGTCCATAAGCGAAGCACTGTCTCCGTTGACTCCGGTTGCCGCCTCAAAGCGGGCCAGGTACTGGTTAAAGACCTCGGGGCCGGTCGCGAACATGCGTTTCACGGCGACGCCCAGGTAGGCCTGAAGGAGTTGCTGGTCCCAGCCGGTGGTCGAGGTTTCCTGAGAGTGGGAAGCCACGCGGACGCGGTTCCCCTTCTCGTGCTTGGCCAGGTACATGCCCGACTCCGCCACGCGAACGATCTCCTCCGGCGTTACGCCGTGGACCGGAAATGTTCCGATGCCGAAACTGGCCGTCACGCCGCGGCCGGAGAGATAGGAATCCGCGCCGAGGTTGGCGCGCAAACGTTCGGCCAGGCTCTGAGCCTGCTCGGCTGCAGCTTCAGGGACGAGAAGCGCGAACTGGTCTCCGCCATAGCGGGCCACAGTGTTGGACTGGCGGGAACTCGCCTCCAGGACGCGCGCCACCGCGGTCAGGACCTTGTCGCCCTCGAGGTGCCCCTGACGCTCGTTGAGCTGCTTGAAGCCATCGAGGTCCATCATGATGAGCGAGAAGGGCTTTCCGGAACGGGGCGACCGCCGCCACTCGCCGTCGACGGCCTGCATGAAAAAGCGGTGCGTCTTGAGGGAGGTCAGGCCGTCGGTGATCGCCTGCTCCTGCGCCACCTGGTAAGCCTGGGCGTTCTTGAGGGCGATGGCCAGTTGGTCGGCGAGTGTGCTCAGCGTCAAAACATCCTGCGAGCTAAAACTCTTCGGCCTCAAACTCTCGATACTCAGCACGGCCATCAACTCCTGGCGGTATTTCATGGGGAGATGCAGGGCGGACCGGACTCCGGGATGAAAAGGCAGATAACGGTCGCTGGTCAGAACGTCATCGGCAAGATGGGGCTCCTGGGTCTCGGCGGTGATGCCCGCGAATCCTTGGCCGAACTTCGTCCGGCGTCCCACGATGCTCGGCCCGTATCCCACCTCGGCCGCGACGACCAGCTCTTCCTTCTCGCGATCGAGAGTTTCGACGCGGACGAGCTCGAAATTGAACGACTTGTGCAGTTCACCGCAGATGTGATCCAGGAGCTCCTGCGGGTCGAGGACGGCCGTCGCCTTGCGCGTCAACTCGTTGAGCAGCGCCAGGTGCCCCGCGCGCTTCTGCTCCTGCTGAAAGAGCCGGGCGTTTTCGATCGCCACCGCCACTTCGCCGGCAAGGACCTTCAACAAGCCGAACCGCCGGCCGCTGACCCTGTCCTCCTGGCTGTTATCCGTGATGGTCAGAACTCCGGAGGTCTTATCGGAGAATTGAATGGGCACACCGGCCCAGCTCATAATCCGCGGATCGACCGAGGCAATGCCAAGCTTCCGGACTGTTCCCAGAAAATCCTCGGAAATGACCAGAGGCGTTCCGCTATCAAGGACGTACTGGACTAAGCCTTCGATACCCTGGGCGTTGCGGCCATTTTTGGACTCCTGGGGGACAGTGCCTGTGACGGTTATGAGTGGCCCCTCGGCGGAGTCCTGGTAACTGAGCGCCAGTTGCGCGCTGCCGAGAAAACCCTGCAACTCGCGCTGTAGCGTCTGGATCTGGGCCTGCAGGTCAAAGGTCGTGCGCAGCGAGTCCACCACCCGGTGCAAGACGCGCAAATCATCTTCGTGCCGCTCGGCGGTTTTGCGCAGAGAACGATTTTCGATGGCGACGGCCACCTGATTGGCCAGCGCGACCGTCAGGCGGATCTCTTCCGGGCTGAATTCCCGGCTCTCCTGGCTCCCCACCAGCAGCGCGCCGCGCGATTTCTCCTGCGAGTGCAGTCCGGCGACCAGAAGCGTCCTCGCCCCCTGGGCGCTGAAGAACTCGCGGAATTGAGGGAAGATGGGATCGCGCGGCCAATCGGCATTGAGGTTGGGTCGGAGCAGATCGGGAAAGACCACCAGGCTCCCCCAACGCTCGGCCGATGAAGCCAGATACGACCGCAGAGGTCCGCGCAGGATTTCCGCCATCGCCGGGTCCGGAAGCCGGTGCGCGACAAAGAAATCCGAGTCGAGCGTGCGCGGCACGAGAAGGATGGCATAGCCGTCGTGGATGTTCAGGGCGTGCAGGACGCCGCTCAAAGCTTGGTCGCCCAATTGCTTCAGATCGGATGCGCCACTGATCCCCGCGGAAAGTACCTGTAATGCGGAGAAACGCCGGAGTTGCTCTTCGTGGAATTCTTTCGCAGCCTTCGCCTGCTTCTGTTTATGAATAAGGAAAACCGACAATAGAAAAGTCGTGAGGATGGGCAGGATGAAGAACGGCGATGAGCAGCCTTGAAGGAGCCCCATCATAACAATCTCCAGACACGTTCTCCGTCGGGCGCGGCTGAAATCCAAGCCTGAAACGCACGACTTCCCTTCGTCTGGCGCTTTTACGATGGGTGAGGAAAGGTAAGCTTAATGTTTGCTCACAGCCGTCCGCTGCCCCTCGCAGCATCTGCAAGCAGTCTTACAGGCGCAAACTATAATCGATTCAATAGCCTGCGTCAACCTCTAAATTGTTGTTTCTGCATGTCTTTCTTGGCTGCGTTACAAAGGCCTGCCGGCCTCAAGATATGGTAGGGTTAACCGCCGGTAACTCAACCTGTGGTGTCTGCTTGGACTTCAATTTCCGGGATCTCCTCAGAAACCGGGCTCTCCCATGGGTGAAACATTCGCAACATGACGGGAGTAATGAGAGTTGTTACCAAAACCATGACTACCATCAAGGAATAAACGGAAGTGGAGATGATACCCGCCGACCAGCCTAAACTGGCTGTAATGAGTCCCACTTCCCCTCGTGGAATCATTCCTACGCCGACAACCAACGATTCGCGCCCCCCAAAACCGCTCATCCAGGCGCCCGCACCGGAGCCCACGACTTTGCCCACGATGGCAATAAGGAGAATGAGAAGGAAGAACCCGACTTCACCACCGACAGCCCGGGCGTTAATCGCCAGTCCAATCGAGACCAAGAATACGGGAGCAAAAAACGTGTGCGTCAGGGAGCGGACATCTCGAACCACTTCTTCAACATGCGCGTTGGCAGCGATGAGATACCCGGCCAGGTAGGCTCCAGTAATCGCGGCCATGCCGCCAATATACTCCGCCAGAAAAGCAAGGCCCAAGGCGACCGCGAAGGCAATCGCCGTCAGGCTATGAGGTCCTTGAAGGCGGGACGCCCGCTTGAAGATGGCTCGCACCAGCGCGGGGCCCAGCAGCAGACCCAGGATCAGGAAGCCGGTCACCCGGCCGATAACCGGAAGGACCCCCGCCATACCTGGCAAAGACCCTGCGTGTTTCCCGGCCTCGCTGGCAGTGACAAAGGACAAGATGACGAGTCCCAATACATCGTCAATCACTGCCGCACCCAGGATGGTTGAACCGGCTCTCGACCGTAATTCGTTCATGTTCATGAGCGTCTGAGCGGTGATGGAAACGCTTGTGGCGGTCAGGATGGTACCGATGAAGATCGCCTCCGCCCAACGGAAGCCCACCGCGTGTAAAAGCAGTGCGCCGCCCACCAGGGGGAAAACGACGCCTCCGCAGGCCGACCAGAACGCCGGCCCAACCGCCTTCTTCATCATTTCGATGTCGCTTTCGAGACCGGCCAGGAACATCAGGACGACCGCGCCCAGATTGGCCAGAACCTGGG
>JACQNR010000148.1 GCA_016202975.1 Acidobacteriota bacterium | reverse complement strand
TCCGGGCGAGAGGTTCTTGACCAAATCGATGAGATCCTTCCGCCAGTTGTCTGCTTCATAATCCCAGGCGGCCTCGACCGAACCGTCGGTAGTTCCCAGCGGCTCCATGAACTGCATGTAAAGGTGGGGAGAAATCTCGAAAAGCGGCTTGGGGTCAATCACGACCATCGAGCCTGGATCCTGAGTCGAAGCCTCTCGGACCTTGAGGCGCGACCCGAGCGCCGTGAGAGACGCATCCCGCAGGAATCTTCGCCGATTTCGTTTCATGGCCCCTCCATTTCCAAGATTCAGAACGGCTTGGACGTCGCCACGCTGATGCCCCGGCCGAACTCTTCCGACACGGCACAGTAGAAGTGGTAGAGGACGCCTTCACGGAAGAATACCGATGGCTTGTGGGCGAATCTCGAATCGACGCTGCCCTTGGGCCCGACGTCGATCAGCACGCCTCGGCATTTCGTCACGCGGCGCAGGTCGGGAGAAAGAGCGAGCAAATCCCGGGCCACGAACTTCGCGTCGAGGCTGTAATAAAACAACGCCCAACCGTCGGCGTATTGCAGAACGCACGGGTCGCTCGCGAAAATTTCATCCACGCTTCCTTTCGGGCCGTTGCGAATGACCGGATTTCCCGCGAAACGCCTCCATGTCTTAAGGTCCGGCGAAGTTACATACCCTGTCTGCTCACGCCAGTGCGCCCCGCGCGTTTTGGCATTATAAAAAACGTAATAGGTCCCGTTGAATTCAAGAATGCAGGCCTTATAGAGTCCGCCTTGCTCCCAGGGTTGACCGTTCTCAGGGCGCAAAAACGGCTTCTCCAGTTCCCAGGTTTTGAAGTCCGGGCTCCAACATAGCCCGATCACCGCAGGTCCTTCCTCATAACCGGGTTTGGGATAAGCGTGGTAGATGCCGAGGTATCGACCATCAACTTTCTTGAGAGCACCGGACGAAAAAACGCCGTTCTCGCGCAGAATCCATGTCATCGCCACGTTGTAACGAGAAATGGGGTTTCCCGGATCGCGCCGGATGATCACCCCTTCTTTCTTCCAGTCGAGCAGGTTCGAGGACGATGCCAGGCCGGTTTGATAGCCCTGCCCGTCAAACCCGATATAGGTCATATAGAACTTGTCGGCTTCGCGGAAGACGAAAGGCCCGTCGGCCCCTAGTTCATCGAACGTTCCGGGTTCCTTCGAAGGGGCAATCACCAGCCGGTTGGTTTTGTAGGGCGTCTTCAAGTCTTCCGGGATAGTCTCAAACCGCTCCCGCGCGAGCGCGGGAAGCGCCATGGAAGAGTACAGGAAAGAGCGACGACTCAATTTCATAGGCCCAACCTCCGAAAAGCCGTCCTGATTTTGTTGCCATTGTGGGTGGATGCGCAAGAGTGAATTGCTGAGGGCTATTGGATTTTTCGCAGGACGCGAAGTCTACAAACTACTTTCACCGGGAGCCCAATTCTGGCAGACTGGACGGCTGCAATAGAGTCCTCATTCCATCCTGGGTGGAGGGTTTTCGCATGAAAAAGAATCAACTGAATCGTCGCGAGGTGATCCGAATGGGCGCCGGTGCATTGGTGGCTGCGGGCGCCGCAAAGATCACAGTCCTCGAACCCCTCAAGCTGTGGGCCTCTCCGCGTCCGGTTCCGCCCTCCGATGTTGTTCGTTTTGGTATTGTCGGCACCGGCGTGGAAGGCTGCTCGCTCCTCAAGGCCACGCTTTCGGTGCCAGGGGTCGAATGCGTGGCCGCGGCGGACCTCTACGACAGGCGTCACGAATCGGCCAAGGAGGTCTTGGGCGGGAAAGATATCGAGACCACCCGAAATTTCGTCCGCCTTCTCGACCGGAAGGATATCGATGCGATTATCGTCGCCACACCGGACCATTGGCATCGCAAGATCGTCGTCGATGCCTGCGCGGCGGGCAAGGACGTGTATTGCGAAAAGCCCATGTCGCACAGCGTCCCTGACGGCCTGGCCATGGTCGACGCGGTCGCGAGGTACAAACGGATGTGCACGGTCGGCAGCCAGCGCGTCAGCAGCATCCTATACGCGAAGGCGAAGGAAATCTGGGATTCCGGCCGCCTCGGGATGGTAGACACCATTCAGGCGGCGTGGGACCGGAACACGGATTCCGGCGCGTGGGTGTATCCCATCGATCCGAACGCCAATGTGAAGACACTCGACTGGAATGCTTGGGTGGGAACCAAGACGGAGCGTCCCTTCGACCCGGTGCTCTTCTTCCGCTGGCGGTGCTTCAAGGATTTCGGTGCGGGCCTAGCGGGCGACCTGTTTGTTCACCTCTTGTCAGGCGTTCATTATGTGACCGGCACGAATCAGCCCCCCGACCGGGCTCAATCGAGCGGCGGGCTCTATTTCTATAAAGATGGTCGCGAGTTCCCGGACCTTCTCTGGACCATGTTCGACTACCCCAAATTCCAGCTCGTCCTGCGATGCAACCACAACAACAGCGAGGAGGGTGAATTCTTCGGCTTCTACGGTAAGAATGGGACGATGACCATTCAGGGCTCGACTCTGCGATTCAAGCCGCAGGGGCCTCACGAAGTGGTCGAAGACTACTCCATCCTCGGGTGGGCCAAGAAGGATCGAGATGAATACCTGGCCAAGTGGGCTAAGAATCATCCCAAACCCGCGCCGGGGGCATGGAAGACGGATGTGGAAGAGGAAGTTTATGTGCCGCCCGCCGGCTATAGCGACCACGTCGACCACCTGGCCAACTTCTTCGATTCCGTAAGGACGCGCAAGCCGGTGGTGGAAAACGAAATCTTCGGCCACAACACGGCCATCGGCTGCCACCTGTCGAATACGGCATACTTTACGAGGAAAGCGGCGGTGTGGGATGCCACGAGCAAGGTAATCAAGACTTAACCGTTCATAGGGGGGGTGAGGAATGAGTTGCCCCTCCACTTTCCCATTTTGCCATTCGCTCATTCCGAGTGCTTCCGGGGAGGACAAGCCATCATGCGCAAACACCGATTGACTAGGAGGGATTTCATGCGTGCAGGCGCGGGCGCGGCCATTGCGGCGCGGACCGTCGTGCTGGAGCCGCATTTTGCCTATGCCTCTGGCCGCCCAGTTCCCCCGAGCGACCGCGTCCGATTCGGCATCATCGGAGTCGGCATGCAAGGCAACGGGTTGCTGAAGACTGCCATCGGCCTGCCCGGAGTGGAATGTGTTGCGGCGTGTGACCTCTACGACGGGCGGCAGGAGCTCGCCAAAGAGATCACTGGGAAGTCAATTGCCACCACGCGACGCTACCAGGAACTGCTCGACAACAAGGAAATCGATTGCATTATCAATGCGACTCCCGACCATTGGCACCGCAAGATCGTGATCGATTGCTGCGACGCAAGGAAGGACGTTTATTGCGAAAAGCCCATGACGCACGCCGTCGGCGAGGGTTTTGAAATGATCGATGCGGAGAAGCGCAACAAGCGCATCGTGCAGGTGGGCAGCCAGCGGCCGAGTTCGGTGGTGTATGCCAAAGCGCGTGAAATCGTCGAAAAAGGCCAGCTGGGCGAAGTCTGCCTGGCCGAGGGCTTGATGGGAAGGAACGATCCCGGTGGCGCGTGGCAATATCCGCTTCCCCCGGACCTTTCGCCCCAAAACTTGGATTGGGATACGTGGCTGGGCACGGCGCCGAAGATTCGGTTCAATCCCGCGCATTTCCAGCGCTGGCGATGCTGGCAGGCCTACGGGTCAGGCGTCGCCGGAGATCTGATTGTGCACCTGCTCACCGGCATTCACTTCATCGTGGGGGTCAATGGGCCACCCCAGCGAGCGATGGCTTCCGGAGGGCTGTATCGCTGGAAAGACGGTCGCGACGTGCCCGACGTCCACGCCGTGGTTTTCGATTATCCCAAGCTTCAGATCTACGCCCGCGTCACCCTGAACACCGAGACGCCGGAAGCCACGCGCATCATGGGGAAGGGGGGCCTGCTGGAAATCCGGGAGGGCGTGCTGACCTTCACGCCACAGGACGGGCTCGATCACGGTCCCAGCTTTCTGTCAGGCACCTGGCCGAAAGGGCAGCGCGAAGACTACCTGGCAAAGTTCCGGGCCGATCATCCCTATCAACACGACGCCCAGGCGCAGGAAGTGACTCGGTACTCCGCGCCGCCGGGATACAGCGATACGCGCGAGCACTTGTACAATTTCTTTGATGCCGTGCGTACCCGGAAGCCCGTCGTTGAAGACGCCACTTTCGGTAACCATACGGCCATTGCCTGCCACATGGCAAACCACGCCTACTTCCAGAAGACGACTGCCCTCTGGGATGCTTCGAGCAAATCAATCCGGGGTTAGTCTCTTTGGCGGGTGGCGTGAGGCTCCTCCCTCGCCCGCCCACACCGTCCATACTCGCTTTGGAACCCGGGGGTAATAAAATGGCCCCTCGATGATGCGCCATCGAGGGGCCTCGGGGAGAACATCCCGTTGGGCTTTGGTGCGCATCCCACCCGCCGGGGGCTGTGGCAAGAGAAATGCGATTCTCACCGGGCAACGGGAATGGTGTAGATTGTTACCCGGCCCCACCCTGGAGTCCAATCAATTCTCTTTATGCAGGGAATACACATAATTGCGCTTTCCGTGAAGGGGACAAAGGCCGCATGACACCAAGGAAACAATCCCGACCAAGCGGCCCCCGGTCCCGGCAGGAAAAAGGCCCGTCCGCATTCCCGGGCACTTTCGCGCGCATCGCTGCGCGTGACAAAACGGCGCTGCTCGAGCTCTATGCGCGGCTGGCGCCGTGGATGTTGGCCATGACTCTCGAAATAACTTCGGACCGGCAGGACGCAGCCTCAGCGGTTGAGGAAACGTTCGTTCGCCTGTGGCTGGAAGCACCCCGCCTCCCGAATAAAGGATTCAGCGTTATCCCCTGGCTTGTTCTGACGGCTCGCCGCGTGGCCCTGCAAAGGCGCTGGGACAGAAGCGGCACGCAAAAAGGCTCGAGCTTTGCTCCAGGCCCATTGAGTGACTCATTTGCCTGGCTGCCCACTCAGGCCGAGTTCGACCGCCTCGAACAAAGGCGCGAGCTGCTGAGAAGAATCCTCCGCCAACTTCCCAAGCACCAGCACGAGGCTCTGATGCTCGCGGTTTGGGACGGGTTGGGAGAAGAAGCGATTGCGCAGAGGCTCGGCGAGCCGCTGGCCAGGGTGCAGTCAGGATTGCGTGCAGGAATGCGGTTCATCCGTCACCGCATGCGGGTGGTTCTTGGAACATGGTCTGCCCTTATTTAGAAGACTTGTGGGAGCTTTATCTGCTCGGGGTGCTGGGCGCCGAGGACGCGAATACTGTATCCGAGCACCTTGCCACCGGCTGTCCTCGCTGTATGGAGCAGATGCGAGAAGCCACGCTCACGGTTTATCTTCTTGCCCAGACAGGACGCACCGTCCGTCCCCACCCGAAATCGAAGGCAAGCCTTCTGCGAAGGCTGCGCTCCCACTAGACGCTACTCGCCTGCGCGAGACTTGCAGCTTCCGGGCGAGCGGCACCATACTCGAACATGGACTCCGGAAATGGTACGATGGCCGGCATTCACTGGGTCTCGACCTCCTTATGGGCTGTGCTTACTTGAGAATAGGACAAGATTATCAGGAAGGAGTTTGAGAGGTGGTCCAACTATTTCTGGGCATTCTCCTTTCACTCCTTCCCAAACGCTATCGCGACCGGCTTCCTGCTTCGGCGCAGGCGGACCTGCGAATGGGCGCGATCGTTTCGGGTCTTGCCGCCGCCGTCGTCTGTCTTGGTTTCCTTATTGGGAGATACCTCTCTTTCCTCCAGTACCGAGTGGGCGACCTCGGCCAAAGAGCCATCGAACGCGGGCACGAAGGAGTTCTGACGAGCGAAGTCGTGCATTTTGGCATGGGCGCCGTGGCGGCGGGCGAATATCTGCTCCAGCCGCTCACCGTCGCGCTCATTTACTTCGCCCTGGAAGGGACGGCACGGTTCATGGCAGCCCTGGTCACGCAGCAAATCACGGGAACGCTGCCGCTCTATTTGCTGGCCTGGATCGAGGAACGCTTCAGCCAGGCGCGCGCCGAGCGGGCACTCGGGCCGCGCGTTCCTGACATCTTTGAGGAAGTGTATAGCAATGAATATGACGCGCGGATCTTCACGTGCCGGCGACGGCCAACTTGGGATCGCATGATGACCATAGCCTGGAAACACTTGTTCTATGAGGTTTTGGGTGAGCAGCCGGGAAAGGCCCCACACCACTTCATCTATCGCTTGCGCACATCCCCCAAGGGGCGGACCGTACGGACCGTCCATCAATTCGATCCTGATGAACTGATGAAGCAGAAACCCGCGCGGCCGGGATTTCTCGCCTGGCTCGGCGGCCTCGCGCAGGATAAGCTCGCGGAGATTCGAGCCGAGCGCCAGCCTCCTCTGCCGGACATCATCGATACAATCTACGGAAAAGACTACCACCTTAAGATCGCATCCCAAGGTCCCAAGGAAGGCTGGAACCACCTCATTACCATCGAATACATGAACACGCGATACGAGATCCTCAAGCAGGTGGGCGGGACGCCCACCTATCCCTATGTGTACCTGCTTCGCGAACTCCCGCCGGGAAAGATCATTCGCACTATCCAGCACTACGAGCCGGAGGAACCATCAGGTCCAACCTCGTCGTGAATTCCACGGGAGTCATTTTCCTCTTGCCATAACCGAAACGGCAGCTTAACTTGGCCCTTTGTTTCGCAAGGTCGCGCGACCGAGCATTCTTTCCCAAAGGTTAACTCTTGAGCGAAGCGACAGCAGGACACAAGCTGCGCCGAGAACTGGGATTGGTTCAGGCGACGGCCCTCGCCATTACCGACATGATCGGTGTCGGGCCGTTCATCACCATACCGCTGTTTCTCGGGACGATGGGCGGGCCGCAGGCGATGATTGGCTGGTTCCTGGGCGCGGGGCTCGCTTTCTGCGACGGCCTGGTGTGGGCGGAACTGGGCGCCGCCATGCCCAAGGCCGGAGGCAGCTACAACTATCTGCGCGAGGCCTTCGGCCCGTCGACGTTCGGGCGCTGGTTCTCGTTCCTGGTCGTCTGGCAGGTCATCTTCTCCGCGCCGCTCTCCGTCGCGAGCGGCTCCATCGGCTTCGCGAATTACTTTCACTACCTCGTGCCCTCACTGTCCGACTGGGGCGTTCGCATACTTGCATCGCTCATTCCGCTCGCGCTCATCCTCATTCTTTACCGCCGCATCCGCCAGGTGGGAAATCTGTCGGTGATTCTGCTCGTGGGGGTGCTGGCCGGATGTTTTTGGATCATCATCTCCGGCGTCCCTCATCTCACCGCGCACCGCATCTTCGATTTTCCTCCCAACGCTTTTCGCATGGACATCACCTTCTGGGTGGGCTTGGGCGCCGCGACCCTTTTCGCCATGTACGACTACTTCGGGTACTACAACGTCTGCTACCTTGCCGAGGAGATTCGCGACCCGGCGCGCGTCATTCCTCGCGCCATGTTGTTTTCCATCTTGGCGGTCGCCACGATTTACATCCTGATGAATCTTTCGATCCTGAGCGTGATTCCGTGGCGGGAGGTTCAGGGCAACAAGTTTATCGCTTCCAGCTACATCGAGACGTTACAGGGGCCGTTGGCGGGGAATCTGATCACGATGCTCATGCTCTGGATCGCGTTTTCCTCCGTGCTCTCGCTCCTCCTCGGCTATACGCGGGTACCGTACGCCGCCGCGGCGGACGGAAACTTCTTCAGCGCCTTCGCCCGCCTGCATCCCAAGGGAGAGTTCCCGTATGTGTCTCTCATTACCCTTGGACTTATCGCTTCTGCCTTCAGCCTGCTCAAGCTCACCGAAGTCATCGGCTCGCTCGTCGCCATTCGCGTTTCCACCCAGTACCTTCCCCAGGCGATCGGTTTCTTCGTCCTCCGCTTCCGCCGGCCCGACATGCCCCGCCCCTTCCGCATGTGGCTCTACCCTCTGCCCGGAATTGCCATTGTTGCCGGGTGGATTTACATCCTCGCCACATCGCAACTGCGCTCCCTCCTGATCGCGCTCGCGGTGTTCGGAGTGGGGAGTGCCGCGTTCTTCATTCGCGCGCAAATGAAGCGCGAGTGGCCATTCGCGGGAAGTAGGCAGTAGGCAGAAAGCAGTCGGCAGCAAGCTACATTAACCAGGCGGCTGAGGAACGTGATCCGTGGTGGTGGCTAGACTTTGCTGTGTTGCAATACCCGCCCAGCGCCGCGCCCAGTTTCCGATGACAGGATACTGCGACCACTTACCGTTCGCAGCTTGGACCGCATAATACGCGCTCAGGAAAAGGTTGAGGACATACCCCGCCACCCAGGCGAGCCCAATCACTCCGACGCTTATGAGGAACGCGAGGGGAGGACCGCCGGAGGCCTGGCTCGCAACGCTTTCGGTCACCGCCGTCCAGACGATGAATGCGACCCAAACGATCCCCATCAACGCCGAAAGAGTGATCATGCAGCCCTGGAATATCAATCCCTGGAGAGCGTGGAAGGCCACAAAGCGCGAGTCGCGCTTGACGAAGTAAATCACCAGAGGCCCCACGAACCACGTGAAGATCTGCAGGATGTAGGCGACCATTGCCGTCATCTTCTCGTCCTGGCTGGGGTTGTAAGGTGCGACTTGATCCACGAGAGTCTCCTGCCTTAGATTTCCGACTTCGCCGCTTTGCCGAGAAGGAACATCCCTTCATTGTGAACGATGATAATGTCATCGTCCTGGACCTGGGGCGAATATCCTGCCTTGTCGCCGGGGATGGAGTCTTCCAGCAGCTTGCGGGTTTCCTGGTAGCGCTTGTGATGGAGCTCAAGCCCGGCGCGGAGCATCCAGTGATTGAACGAGCGTTGGCGGCGCTTCAAGGATTGCCGCAGGATTTCGAGACCGCAATCGTCGAACATCTTGAGAAACGTCGTGAGCCGCAAGGCAGAAGAGTGTGAGGGATCGCGGGTCGATTCGATGGCGTTGTGCAGTTCGAACTTGGAATCGCTTTCCGGCCCCAAGGTGTCGATGAGCACGATACGACCTTCGGGTTTCGTGACGCGAACCATCTCACCAAGCGCTAGCTCCGGCTTCGGCATGTGGTGGAAGGACATCTGGCAGGTGACCAGATCGAACGTGGCATCGGAGTAGGGAAGCGCCTCCGCCTCGCCGCAATCAAAGGCGGCGTTCGCGATCTGTTTCTCCGCCTGAAACGCCCGCGCCCGGCGGATCATCTCTTCCGTGATATCAATGCCGCGCGCGAATTTGACGCGCGGAGCCAGTGCCAGCGCGTAAGCTCCTGGCCCGCAAGCAACGTCGAGCGCGAGGTCGGTCGGCTGGGGTTTGGCGAACTCAACCTTTTCAGTCAGGACTTCCGGTGTGTCACGGACGGCGAATTTTGAAAACGCCTCGGCAGTGCGCGTGAACTGTTTCTGAATTGCCTCGCGATGTTTCTTGGTCATGCCGCCTCACTCGAGAGGGTCTCTTGAAGTTGAATCCAATGCGCGCACGAGCATCGAGCGTTGGTGTTGTTAGCACGTGAAGATGTCCGGTTTTTATAGCACATGATCTGTCCGGTTTTGATTTTTCTTTGCCTCCACCAGCAGAGGGCAAACAGCCGCCGTGGGGGCTGTGGGAATG
>JACQNR010000151.1 GCA_016202975.1 Acidobacteriota bacterium | reverse complement strand
TGATGTGGATTCCCATTCAAAACACCTGGCGGCTGAACGAACGCCATTACGGCGCGTTGCAGGGGCTGAACAAGGCGCAGACGGCGGAGAAGTACGGCGAGGCGCAGGTCAAGATCTGGCGGCGCAGCTACGATATTCCGCCCCCGGCGCTTACGCGCGACGACGAGCGCTTTCCCGGCCACGACCCTCGCTACCAGGACTTGAAGCACAAGGACATGCCTCTCACCGAGTGTCTGAAAGACACCGTGGCGCGCACCCTGCCTTACTGGCATGAAACGATCGCCCCCGCCGTCAAGGATGGCCAGCGCGTGATTGTTGCCGCGCACGGCAACAGTTTGAGGGGCCTGGTCATGTATCTCGACAATGTCCCTGAGCAGGACATCGTCGAGCTGAACATCCCCACGGGGATTCCCCTGGTCTATGAGCTTGATGAGAACCTGAAGCCGATTCAGCACTACTACTTGGGCGACGCCGAAGCCATCGCCCGTGCCGCCAAGGCCGTCGCCGACCAGGCGCGGCGGAAGGCGTAGGATTCGGATCCTGACCCCGCGGGGCCGGCGGGAAAGCAACCGCATGTATTTTGCTTGGCTTGCCTGAGGATGCTATAATCAGGCTTGCTGAAGGGCTCGTTCCGGCGGGGCGAATGGGTGCGCCACCCGGCGCTCCGAGAAGTCCGGCACGAGGCTAGATCCGGGCCGCCAGGTACACCCGGAGAAACACTGCAAAAACAAGAGGGGAAGAGTTCTCGAATCCGCCGGTTGGCGGACAGGAGCTCAATGAGCACCTATATCAAATCGTTCTTCCCTTCCCTGCACTATATCGCTGTTTCAATGCTGATCTGTGCATGGGTGGCACCTGTCCAGGCGGAAAGTATTGTGGCCATGGTCGATGAGCACGGCCACACGATCTATGTGAACGCCCCCTCGGACGGGGGCAGCGGCAAGGGAGTGCACAGCTTCCGCCCCGTGCGCTCACCCAGCGCGCTACCCCAAGCCGAAGTCAATCGGCTGGTCGAGCTGGCCGCCACATCCAAACAAGTCGACCCGAAACTGGTCCACTCCATCATTCAGGTTGAGTCGGGCTACGACCCCAACGCCGTGTCGCGCAAAGGCGCGATGGGCCTGATGCAGCTAGTTCCGGGAACGGCGAAACGGTTTGGCGTTGAAAATCCTTTTGACCCCGTGCAGAACATCCACGGCGGCGTGTCTTATCTGAAGTATCTTCTCGACATGTTCAGCGGCGACGTCACGCTTTCCCTGGCGGCCTACAACGCGGGCGAAAACTCCGTGCTGCGTACCGGAGGCGTTCCGGCTTTCCGGGAGACGCAGGACTACGTGCGCAAGGTGAATTACCTCTACGGCTCCGAAATCCCCGCGGGTCAACCTGCGCAAAAGCTTGAGGCGCCCCCCAAGGCGGAGATTTATCGCTATGTCGACGAGCAAGGGATCGTGCACTTCACCAATGGACAAGATTTCTAACGCGGGCCGGTCGCCTGTGGCAGGACACCCCCGCCACGCGCGGCCCATCAGCTTCGAAATGACGCGGAGCCCATAGGTTTGACAGATCGCTACCACGCAATTCGAACGCTTTGTTGCTTGCTCCTAGCCAGTTTGCTGGTATCTCCCGCCCTGTCCTCTCCCCAGCCTGCCCGACGACCCGCCGCCGCGCGCTCCGCCTACGAGCGCGCCGAGCGAATGCGTACCACCCTGATGTCTCAGCCGGAGGAAGCTCGGAAGAAGGCCGAATATGACAAGGTCATCCGCGAATACAAGGCCGTTCACTTCCACGACCCCGCTTTCGTAAAGGCGCCGGTGGCGCTCGAGGAGGTGGGGGACCTATATGTCGAGATGGGGCGGCGCTTCAAGAACGGCGAGTATTACTCCGCAGCCATCAAGTCTTACCAATACTTGGCGAAGCACTACCCGCAGAGCAGCATGGCGCGGGACGGCATGTTTACGGTGGCGGAAATCTATCGATCCGACCTGGGTCGGCCGGAAGATGCCCAAAAGGCCTTGGAAGATTTCCTGAAGCAATTTCCCCGCTCTCCGAAAACTGCGGAAGCCAAGGCCAAGCTGAAAGAGCTGGAAAAACAGATCGCTAAAGCGCGCGTGGCCCCTCCCAAGGAAGCGCCATCTCCTCCGCCCACCCCTGCGGCGGCCGGGCTTTCGGAAGTGACCGGTATCCGTCGTTGGGTGGGATCGAATTATACGCGCATCGTCATCAACGTGGAAAAAGAGGTCAAATTTGAATCAAGCCGAGTCCCCAATCCGGATCGTATCGTCATCGACTTGCAGGATGCGCGGCTTAGCTCCTCACTGGTGGGAAAATCCTTTCCGGTCGAAAACGGATTCCTCCAGCAGGTGAGAATCGGGCAGTTCCAGCACAGCGTAGCGCGCGTGGTCTTGGACGTAGAAAAGATCGAGGAGTATTCGGTTTTCACCTTACCGAACCCCTTCCGGCTGGTGGTAGACATCAACGGGCCGCCCGTCCCGGAAGCCAAGGCAGAGGTTGCGGCCAAATCAGAACCACAAAAGCCAGCCGGCGGCGCGGAAGATTCTAAGCCGACGGCCGTGGCCGAGATTCGGAAACCCCTGGCGCCACCGGCTCCTGAGCCAGAGGTGAAATCGAAAAAGGAAACGGTGCCTCAGCGCGCGGTGACAACCTCCGGCGAAGAACTTCGGAGGGCAGGCCCCCCGTCTGGTGAGGCGACAAAGAAAGATACTGCCACAGCCACCAAACCTGAGGTGCCCGCAGGCAAAGGCGAATCGAGCGCCGATTCGAAACCGACTCCCCTCAAAGCCCCCTCGCCCACCGTCAATGGTGCGCGAACTCTGACCCGGGCGTTGGGGCTCAAGATCGCCCGGATTGTCATCGATCCAGGACACGGTGGGCACGACACGGGAACGATCGGGCCCACCGGCCTGCGTGAAAAGGATCTGGTTCTCGACGTCGCCAAGCGGTTGAAGGTGCTTCTCGAAGAGAAGACGGGAGCGGAAGTCGTGATGACGCGGTCCGATGACACGTTCATCCCGCTCGAAGAGCGGACCGCCATCGCCAATGAAAAGGGCGCGGACCTCTTTATTTCGATCCACGCCAACGCCAGCAGAGACCGGCGGGCGCGCGGCATCGAGACTTATTATTTGAACTTCACCTCGGACCCAGAGGCCCTGGAAGTGGCAGGTCGCGAGAACGCCACCAGCCAGGAGTCCATCCACCAGCTTCAGGACTTGATCAAGAAGATCGCGCTGACGGAAAAGATCGAGGAATCCCAGGACTTTGCCACCAAGGTGCAACGCGAAGTTCATTCGAAGCTTCGGCAGGTAACCGGCGAACAGAAAGATCGCGGCATCAAGAAAGCGCCGTTTGTGGTTCTGATCGGCGCCAACATGCCTTCGGTTCTGGCGGAGATTTCCTTCCTCACCAATCCAAAGGATGAAAAACTCCTGAAGAAGAGTGAGCACCGCGACCGCATCGCTGAAGCGCTGTACAAGGGCATTTCACGCTATGCGGAGAACATGGGCGGCGTGAAAGTCACCGAGCAGGCTTCGAAATCGCAAGGGGCAAGAACGGACCTGAAGCCTGGGGCCGCCGGCGCATCGAATTTCTGATACCCTAGAAGTGATGTCCGCGACCCACACCCTACAACTGGGGATGGCTGTGTTCATGCTCGCCTCAGCGCCCGCCGGCCGAGCCCAGAACCGGACGGTCATTCCGCTTGTTGCCACCTCAGACTGGCGGCTCGTCAAAACTGAACATCTGGATTTCACCGCCGTAGCGGCTTTTGGCGTCGAGCCCGCCATCGAACGCGAGTACGGCGTCAGGCAGGGAGAACTGCGTCATTACCAGCTCGGAGCACAGTGAGCCGAGGCGCTGCTTGAGGAAGTATCCGACCCCACCGCCGCCTACGGCC
>JACQNR010000142.1 GCA_016202975.1 Acidobacteriota bacterium | reverse complement strand
GCGAACGTCAGGCCCTTCTTCTCGTTCACAGGGATCTGGGTTACGCCTCGCAGTTGATATTCGACCGGGTCTTCGATGGTAATAATCTTGTCCTCATCGGTCTTGATTTCTGAAATCGCCGCGTAGAGCGTCGTCGTCTTGCCGCTGCCGGTCGGGCCGGTGACGAGGACCATTCCGTAAGGTTCGCGAATAAAGCGCCTCAGGCGCTTCAATTCGCGATCGGAAAACCCCAAAATGTCGAGGCGCAACTGGGTGAATTTCTCGTGCAGCGATTCCTTGTCCAGGATGCGGAGCACCGCGTCTTCGCCGTGCACCGAAGGCATGATGGAAACGCGGAAATCGATGGGCCGGTTGCGGTAGCGCACCCGGAAGCGACCGTCCTGGGGAACGCGACGCTCCGCGATATCGAGCTCCGCCATAACCTTGATGCGGGTAATCAGATTGGATTGGAAGTCACGGGCCAGCGGCGTCATCGCCTGCTGGAGGACGCCGTCGATCCGGAACTTGACCACCACGGAATTGTCGCGGCTCTCGATATGGATATCGCTCGCACGCCGCTCGAGCCCTGCAAAAATAATGGAATCCACGAGGCGAATCATCGGGCTCGTGGTCTTCTCCTCGACCAGATTCTCCAACGACAGGCCCTCATCGCCCGTGTCCTCATCGCGGATGACGTCGAGGCGGAATTCCTCGGTCGCCTGCTCGAGCACGCGCTGCGATGGCTCCGTCTTCTTCAGGAACTCCCGTACCTGGCTCAGCGCGGCGACGCGGATGATGAGCCTGCGGTCGAGTTTGGTTTCCAGCTCATCCAGGCGCGCGAGGTCGCTGGGGTCGCCGACCGCGACGACCAAATGATGGTCGTGGGCTTCGAGGGGAAGGAATTGGTAGCGCACCATCAGATCCAGCGGCGTCTTGCGAAGCAGGTCCGGATCCGGCCGGTTTTCCGACAAATCCACGAAATCAAAATGGTAGCGCGCCGCGAGTTCGCGCGCTTGCTGGAGTTCCCTTTGCGTGTCAGGCTTAGCGTCTGCCATTTTCTTCTCTGCTCAAGCGCCCTGATGGTGCCGACGTCACTCCCCTCAAGACCTGCGTCCCTAATGCACCTGCGCCGCCATGGAAAACAACGGCATGTAAAACGCGATCAGCACGAACGCCACGACCACGGCAATACAGGCAATCATGATGGGATCGACGAGCGCGACCAGCGTCGCGAGGTCGATCGACACATCCTCCTCGAAGAATTCCGCCACGCCGTCCAGCATGGTGGGCAGCGCGCCGGTTGCTTCGCCCACTTCCAGCATGTCGATGGCGGTGGGCGGGAAGAATCCCGTTGCGCGCAGACTTCCAGTGAGCGTCCGGCCCCCCGTCACTTCCGTCTGGGCGTGAGCGATGGCGCGCGCCATCAGCGGACTGGAAACCGACTCGCGCGCTGTCTCGAGCGCAGGGACGATCGGGATGCCGCCTTGCAGGAGCGTTCCAAGCGTCCGCGCGAACTCCGCGACGGAGAACTTGAGCAGGAGGCCCCCCAAGAGCGGCAGCCGAAATCGAAACTTGTCCCACACGATGCGAACCTGTTCGGATTCCAAGGCGCCGCGCATGAGCAGCGCTAGGGCCACGATGCCGAGAATGAACGGGCCCCCAAAATGCTTCGCGCTCGACGCGAGCTCAATCATGATCCGCGTCATGAGGGGCAACTCGA
Source organism: Acidobacteriota bacterium (assembly GCA_016202975.1). Taxonomy (GTDB): domain Bacteria; phylum Acidobacteriota; class Terriglobia; order UBA7540; family UBA7540; genus JACQNR01. The sequence continues at coordinate 1,500 of JACQNR010000142.1, read as the reverse complement.
CTTCCAGTTCGGAGTAAAGCTTGGCGAATTGCGGGACGACGAACGCAATCAGAAAGGAAATCAGCCCAGCAAGAAATACCAGGAGGAATGCAGGGTAAATCAACGCGGAGTAGAATTTCTTGCGGAAGGTGCGTGACGTCTTCTGGTACGTCACAAACTGCAGGAGAACCTTGTCGAGGCTCCCGCTGCGCTCGCCGGCGCGGAGGGTGGCGGAATAGATCTTCGGGAACTGGCCGGTGGAATCGAACGCCTCAGACAGGAGCGCTCCCGCCCGCACCTTGGCGCTAATGTGCTCAAGTGCGATACGCAATTCATCGCTGCGCGTTTGTTTCGCCAGCAACTCAAGGGAGGTTTGCAGCGGTAATCCCGATTTCGAGAGGGTGAGGAACTGCTGGTTGAACACCAGAAAATCATCCGCATTGACCCGCCCGCCGCGCAGCCGCGTCAGACGTGACTTCAGCATCTCGCGTGGCTCGACGGAAAACACATAGTATCCGGCCGCGGCCAATCGCTGGCGAAGTTCCCCCTCCGATAATGCTTCTTCGGTGAGGCTGAAAACCTTGCCCGATGTGGTGCCGAGTTTGCAGTTAAATTCCATTTGCATTTGCAGGTGGCAGCGGGCCGTATCAGGAACTTTGATTCCGTAGTTAGTTCAGACGCCCAACTGCTGACTACCCACTACCTTTTTTACCAGCTGCTGTAAGGCGTCATCCCGTCGCTGGCAATCTCATCCGAGCCGCTGTGCACGTCCACAATTCCTGGAATCGCCTGATTCGTTCCGACGACCACGTCCTCAAAATCCACGCGCCAGGTATCGCGAGAGCGCGTCATTGGGTCTTCCGGGACGCCGCCCCGCATGTAACCCGCTTCGACCAGTTCTTCGAGTGCCTGAGGCGGCCGCTGCTTGTCCAGAGTGAACTGATCGATCATCTGGCGCATCGTAAAAAGGTCATCCCGCAGCGCGGCTTCCCTCGCCCGGTGGACGGCGCGGTCGTACATAGGGGTCGCCATCGAAACGATAATCAGGATCAGCACGATGACAATCATCAGCTCGAGCAGGGTAAATCCATCAGCCCTGCCGTCCTTCGTGCTTCGTCCCTCGTCCATTAACCTCCAGGAAAGCTGATCAACGAAAGACCGGCGGCTCAAGTCTGAGTCAGTCATCCGGATTGCCATTCTCGTCGGACTACCAGTCCTCATATTTTGTCCCGTCGAGCGCCGTACCGTAACTCTTGCTGTAAACATCAAAGACGTTACCGCCGCCCCAACTCTTCGAATCCGGATCGTCTTGCATGGCGCGCAGACCCCAGTTCGACTCGCCCGAAAACGGGTCGACGGGAATACGTCGCAGGAACTTGTACTTGGCCGATGCCGCGCCCTTCACGGGTACACCCTTGACCAGCGTTTTCAGATCGGGCGGGTAACCAAAACTATCCGCGTTGGTGGGGATCATTCCGCGGTCGGCAAAATCCTTGTAGCGGTCGATTGCCTGGCGGAGTT
>JACQNR010000144.1 GCA_016202975.1 Acidobacteriota bacterium | reverse complement strand
TGGATACAATATATTGCATAACGACCGGAGGGCCAGTGCGAGGCCAAGCTAGTCAGGATTACTGGCAAGTTTCCGCGATGATAAGTCTATCCCGGTTTGCGAACCGACACTTCACGCCTTGATCGCCGATATTCTTTGAGCGCTTGATTCACCTGCAAAAGCTAGGGGGCGGACGGGCTGACCGGAGTCTCTTCGTTGTTGGCTGCCACAGCGATCCCGACTGCTGCTGCCGTGGCAGCTACAGCAGCACCGATGACCATCACGCTGGCGCTGTGGGAGAGGTGGAAGCCTTGAACTTTTTGGCCCATCGTCTTCGACCCATGCGCAGCTGTTCCCGGAGTTTCTTGGGCCTGCAGCGTTTGGGGGCCAACGGTCAGGGTCCGGCCTGCCTTCACCAGGATGGGTTCCTTACCGCCGCCTCGAACCTCCATCGCGCCGCGGTGGACGGCCAGACTTACGGAACCATCGGCGAGCATGGCAACTTCGGCCAAGCTGGGGAACTTACCCCTTGCCGCAATCCTGAGCCCAGCGGTTTCGACCTGAAGGGGTGCCATAGGCGCGGAATGGAGCGTGATCTTTCCCTTACGCAGCCCGATGCTGAGTCCGGCACTCGAATTCAGCAGGGCGGCGTCAGAAGAGCGGTCAATCAGCACGCTGGAACCGTGCGGAAGCGAGACGGCCGCTCGACCCTCGGCGGTCGCCACCCGGTCGCCGCTGAAAAGTGCACTCTGGGCCGGTACGCGGGACGAATCTACGAATACTGCCCCTTCCGAGCGCAGCGTGCCTAGCGGCGCAGATCCCGCCGCAGCCACGAATGCCGGCAGCATCAGGGAAAAGGTGAGAGAGAGTGATGCACCACGAACGAGTAGACTGTGGGCCATACGAAACCTCCTGGTGAAATGTGGCGCGCAACAGCTGGCAACAAGTGCTCCCCTCGGCCCATGTTATTACCAGAGTTTGGCCTGTAATATCAAGCAAATTGTTCGGGCCAGCAGCCAAAAATGATAATCTGATTTGCCCGCGACCGGCGCCAACTGGAATCGGAATTCGGAGCCCAGAAGCCTACTGAGTAACCTGATGCCCGCTGAAGAACGGGGGATGATCGATATTCACTCCCACCCCATCACCGGGGTGGATGATGGCGCGCGCACTTTTGAAATTTCGGTCGAGATGTGCAAAATGGCCGTCGCGGACGGCATTACCCACCTGGTGGCGACGCCTCACTGCAATTACGAATACAACTACGAGTCGGAAGTCAACCGAGCCAAGCTCGCGGAACTCCAAGCGGCGGTGGGTGAGACCCCCAAACTGCTGCTGGGGTGCGACTTCCACCTTTCATACGAAAACATCCAGAAGCTGGTGGAAGACCATAAGCGTTTTACAGTCAATCAGACGGATTACCTTTTGGTCGAATTCGGCGAACAATTCATTCCCGAGCAGATGGACCGAGTGTTCTACGAAATGCAATGCACAGACGTTCATCCGATATTGACACATCCCGAGCGGAATCCGGTATTCCAAAAGCATACTGACTTACTCTATCACTGGGTGAGCAGGGGTTGCCTGGTCCAGGTAACGGCCAAGTCTTTCACGGGCGGATTCGGCAGGCGCGCTCAGCATTTTGCGGACTTATGGTTCGCGCAGAACCTCGTCAATTTTGTGGCTTCAGACGCGCACGATTCTAAGTTCCGCCCACCGATACTTTCAGAGGCCTATCAAAAGGCAAAGCAGATCAGGGGTCAGGAAGTAGCCGACCTGCTGTTCCGCTCCAACCCCCTAGCTGTCATCGAAGGCCGCCCCCTTCCGCCCGGTCCCGAGCCGATTGACCCCAAGCAGGCAAAGAAAAAGCGCAGTTGGTTTTCGTTCTGGCGCGGCTAAGCTGCCCGGTTCGATTTGCCGGCGTCTTTGCCAAGTCATAAGATTCCAAGGGCGTATCCCATGCCATCGAGATCGAGCAGGATTTCCCCTGTGGATGCCACGCATACTTGCGCATTCGTCAAATCATCCGGTTTATTCCCGATGACATAACCGAGTACGCAAGGCAGCGCGGCCTGGTCCCATTCGAAGACCGAGATCTGGCTCGGGTATCGCGTGCCGGGAGCGGGCGAGTACCAGCCCGGCGCCTCAGTTCTGCATTTCGCCACGCTAGGGTTGTTCGCGTCGCCGCAAGACAACGGTTGAACCCTCACCGCCACGGCTCCGCTTTTTGCGACTACCATCCTGCCTACCACCTCCAGCGAGAACGCCGGATAAAAGTGAATCAGGCTTTCCACGCGATGGACTCCGCTTCCAGCCAGGCGGTCCAGGACGACCCAGAATCGCCCCTCCACGAGGAAGCATCCCCTTTGATGCTCAATCGATCCCCGTGGACCGGGAGGGCGGCCACGTGACTCGGGTGGAGAGAGTTCCTCGGGGCGAACGTCCCGCCCCAACTTTAACCAGAGGCCTTGGACCTTATCCGACTCATCTACCGGACGGGATTGAATACCCGAACCCGAATCGGTTTTGGGCAGACTGCCATCGACAAGCAAAACGTTATGGCCGCGTGCCGCGGCGAGATCTTCCTGATCTGCACCCACCGCCGGCCGATATATTCCCGAATCGACAACGGTTCGCTGACCGTAAACCGTCAGCTCGAAGGAAAATAGATCGCGGTGATCGTGCGGCGAATTTCGCGGCAGGGCGCAGATCAGCATAGCGGATGAGTTTCCGTCGCCGAGGCGGCAGATTCCGCTTTCGGAATGCAGCCGCGTGTCGGCATGCCACGATTCGTGCGGCAGCTCGTCAAAGCGGCACCTGCCCGATTCGCCTAGAATCATGTAGGGAAGAATCCCGAACTCGCCCCCCGCCAGGTCTTTCCATTGCGGCACGCCAAGCTCCGCCGCGCCCAGCGCAAACAACGTTGTCAAGGCTTCGGCGGAGGGTAGCGGCTCGTGGCCGAACATGGCCACTGTGCCGTCGGGATGCAGCATGCCTTCCAGCGATTCGAGCGCGCCTTGCAGTTGTTCTCGCGCCCAATTCGTGCCGTCGTCCGCGTCTCCAAACAGAACATGATCGCAACACGCCGCCGCGAGCTCAAACTGCCGCAGCGGCTGAGGATGGTCGGGAAAACTCTCAAATCCATCATCGAAGGCCTCGGCAAGCAGTGCGTGCGCCGTCTGGCCGACTTCCACGCCGCGGCCGCTGGAAAAGGTGCGGCTGGCTAGGAGCAGCGCCCGCGACGTCACGAGCCGAGCGCGGCGGTCCTCCAGCCAGCTCGCCTGCCACGCCAGGTACGCCACCTGCTGCGCGAGGCTGGAACCGAAGAGCCTGGGGAAATCCGTGTCTGCCTGGAATGAATCGCGGCTTAAGTCCGCAGCAAGAACCCAGTTGCGGATTCGCCGCGCCAGCGCCAGCGGCGTCCAGCCGACCGCCCTCCCCGGCGGGTTTGAGGCAATCCACGCGGCGAGCAGATAGCGCAGGTGGCGCGCGTAGCGCTCGTCGCCGGAGATTCGGAAAGTGAGCGCGAGGTCGAGCGCGTAGTCAAACGAATGCAGCTCGACTTGCCACGCCCGCCCGCGCCGCGGCTCCCAGGCGATTTCGGCGTCAAACTCCTCCGTCTCACCGAAAAAACCGAAGCGGTTCGCGAGCACCTGCTCGCTGCGCCCGTAGAGTTCGAGCAGATCGTCGCTAAGAGTGGGAGAGATTCGCACCAGGTCGCGCGCAAAGAAGTGCGGGACCGATGGCGCGCCGAGCCCGCGCGCTTCCATCGTGAGCATCGCCGAAGCCAGACGCGGCAGCCGAGCGAACGCCGCCCGCCGCGCCGCCTCCCCCAGGCTCGCCAGCTCCCGGCGCAGGGCCGATTCGACCCGCTGCACGTGTAAGCTCTTCTCTGTGTTTGCCAAACCCAACGGCGCGGCAGTCACAACCCGCAGTCTGGCACGCGCGCGGCAGAGAATTCAAGGACGTTCGAGCGCTACCGTAGCGGTGCTCTGATTCATGGTAGGGGCATACCATGGTATGCCCCTACGCCGAAGCCAGCGGGATGTCATCCTGAGAGAAGCGATGAATCTGCAGTTTGACTGCAGACGCTTCATCGGGAATCAGGGTGACAAGCCTAGGGGTGGCTCAGAAGATACGGGCGATCCCCGCGGCACCTGCGGGACCTCGTGGCCTGCCGCCTTCCATTTTACCCGGTCCTTTGTTTTCAATAACATCCTGGCTTCGTTCCTCGAGTTTTTGATGTTCGAGCGGGCCTGTCGCGACCCCGCTGGCCCTCCCGAAAAACTTACATAGGCTAGCATACTTGCCCTTCGGAGTCAAGGGGGTGGGAAGGTAGCGGGGGGGCGCATACGTGCCATCCTGTGGCATGTGTGCGGCATTGAGAAGGGGATTCTTGATGTTCCTCGCCAGCGCCACTCAACTCGCGCCGGCGACCTTATGCCATCACACCTCGCAACAAGCGCGATGGAGGCGCCAGCTGAGGCAACAGCTTAGCTTTTGCGGATGGGGAATATTCGGCGCAGCACCACGCTGAAGAGGAAATAAAAGAACACAACGAAGATCAGCCCCCCACCCTTCATGCCCACCGGCGAGGCGAGTTCTCCCTGGACGATGCTGAGGAAGATCGTCGTCGCCACCAGCGCACCCAATAGCGAAACGCCTACGATCTCACCCTCTGTCTTCTCCTTTGGCATGCGGTGCTCAGTCTATCACCGGGAATGAGAAGAATCGAGCGCCAGGCCTGGCGGGGCCAAGTCGCCCGGCTGGTGCAGATGTTGCTGTTGAATGCCCGCGATCCGCGAAGAATAGCGCAAGGCTCGCGGTCAAGCCTTGCGGTTCTTCCGGCGCGAGGCGGTACGCCGCCTCGCGCC
>JACQNR010000143.1 GCA_016202975.1 Acidobacteriota bacterium | reverse complement strand
CCCCGGATCTAAGGTTGAGGGTTTTTGATTCTGCGCGAGGGGATTTCATGATAACCCAGAATGTTTCCGGGCACTGCACTTTTCTTGCTCGGATTGAGATGGAGGAATTTGTGGAAAGACTTAAATCGTTAACGGCATGCGCCGGGCTGTTGGGGTTGGGGATGTTGTTGGCGACTTCGGTGGGAATGGCTGCTCCGGTGGGGGCAGAGCCCAAGGTGGGACCACTCTGGCCGGGCGGCGCCCCCGGCGCCGTGGGCAACGAGGATGTGGACAACCCCCCGCTGACCATCTTCCTGCCCCCCGCCGGTCGTGCGACCGGTTCAGGCGTGGTGATTTGCCCCGGCGGAGGGTATGGATTTCTGGCCGTGGACTACGAGGGCAAGCAAATTGCCCAGTGGCTGAATTCGATGGGCATCGCGGGCTTCGTGCTCAAGTATCGACTGGGCCCCCGCTACCATCATCCCGCTCCTCTGCTCGACGCCCAGCGCGCGATTCGAACCGTGCGCACGCGAGCTGCGGAGTTTGGTATTTCTCTAAACTCCATCGGAATCTGGGGGTTTTCTGCAGGCGGACACCTTGCTTCGAGCGTCTCAACGCATTTTGATGCGGGAGACCCGAAGGCTGCTGATCCCATCGACCGCGTGAGCTCGCGGCCCGACTTCGCCATTCTCGCGTACCCTGTGATTTCCTTTACCACGGAGTACACGCACACGGGATCCCGCGACAACCTGCTGGGCAAGAATCCCGACCCCAAGCTTGTCGAGTATCTCTCGAGCGAAAAACAAGTGACGTGCGATACCCCGCCGACGTTTCTGTTTCACACCGATGAGGACATCGCGGTCCCTCCCGAGAATAGCGTGCTCTATTACCTGGCACTACGGAAGGCGGGCGTTCCGGCGGAGTTGCATGTGTTCCAGCGAGGTCCCCACGGCGTGGGACTCGCGCCCACGGATCAAATTCTATCCGTCTGGCAACAATGCCTTGCGAATTGGCTCAAAACTCGAGGATGGGACAAGAACCACTAGCAGCGCTTGGCTCGCGCATCGAGCGAGGAGCACCCGATTATCTCTGATCGGGCAACGGGTTGGCTCTCTTGTTCACGGTGGCACAATATCTTGGGCAGTCCAGCCCCTCTGTAAGAACGCCGATCCACGACACCCCAAATATACATTTCATTGGGCCGATTTTCTGGAAGTTGTTATCATGAATGCCAAGAATGCACGGTGCATTCCGACCCGCCTATGAAAGCCCAAAGGGCAGCGCTAAGATGAGAGGTGGAGATCACATGAAATACATTTTATTAATGAACACCATGAAAGCGGGCGACGAGGGAATGGGTAAATGGCCGAAGAAGGACCAGCAGGCGCACATGGCATACTGGAAGAGCCTCAATCAGGAGCTCGCCGAATCTGGAGAGTTGGTGGCCGGCGAAGCCTTGGCCTTTCCGGATGAGGCCAAGCACGTGCGGGCAGGCAAGGACGGCACGCCGGTCACGGACGGCGCGTTTCCCGAGGGCAAAGAGTTTCTCGCAGGCTACTGGATGGTCAACGTCGAAACTCCGGAGAGAGCTTATGTGATCGCAGCGCGGGCGTCGGCGGCGCCTGGACCCGGCGGGGCTCCCCTGAATATGCCGATCGAAGTGCGGCAAGTGATGTGGAGTGTGCGGCCCGACGAACTACTGTGACCGAAGGGTTATTCGATTTGACCGCCCATTGCGCAAGCCATGGGTTATCCGCCCCACCCTTTCCCCCTGGTCCTACCCCGACCGCCCGGCGGACGGGGATTTGAGAGGCGGGTCAACGCAAGCCTTGATGTGGCGAAGGAATCGGCGTCTTTGGGAATGAATGCCTTCGCCCGTCAACTGAGGTCGAAATTGCTCATCTTGAATGGTCACAGATCGTAGACCAGCGCTGCTTTTAGCTGGATCTCGCCGCCGCCACAAGTGAAACAGGCTCGATTCTTGGAACGAAACGTGCTAGACCACTCATGGGGCGGTGGTGCGCTGCCATGAGACGATTGCCCAGCACAAATCGCCGACGATTCCTTTTGTCTGCCGGGACATTACTCCTCGACACATCCTTATCCTCCGCACCAGCAGCTTCTTTTGCCAAGTCGCGGGTCGTGGTGAGCCGCGACGAGCGGCTCCGACAAGGCGCCGCAAGCCTCGATGAGGCGCGACTCCTCGCGCTCCTCGACCGTGGCGTTCAGGCGATGTTCGATCGCGACACCCCGCAGGAAGCCTGGCGGCAAGCTGTCCGCCCCGGCGAGCTCGTCGGGTTGAAGGTGAATTGCCTGGCAGGGCGCGGCATCTCCACCAACCCCCCACTCGTCGAGGCCATCTGCGAACGCCTGCGGCAGGTCGGCGTCAAAGAGATCGTCATCTGGGACCGGCTTAATGCCGACCTTGAAAGCGCGCGTTTCCGCATCAATGAGAAAGGCGCCGGCGTGCGCTGCTTCGGCAACGACACGCTGGGCTATGAAGACGAGCTCGCGACCTTCGGAAGCGTTGGAAGCCTCCTCAGCCGGACGCTCACCCAAGTCTGCGACGCGGTGATCAGTCTGCCCGTCCTCAAGGACCACGGCATCACGGGCGTCACGATCGCCCTCAAGAACGCGTTCGGCGCCATCCACAATCCCAACAAGTATCACCTCGACGTCGGCGATCCTTACATCGCGGACGTCAACATGCTGCCGGCGATTCGCCGGAAGTTTCGCCTGCACATCTGCGATGCGACGACGGCGCAATACGAAGGCGGGCCATCTTTCATGCCGCAGTGGACCTGGCCCTTCAACGGGCTGCTGATCGCGCGCGATCCGGTGGCGCTCGACTCGACTGGCTGGCAGATCATTGAGCGCCAGCGCGCCGCGAAAGCCATGAAGCCGCTGAAAGACTTGAAACGCGAGCCGCGCTACATGGCAACCGCCGCGGACGCCAATCACCGGCTGGGGACGAACGATCCCAAGGCGATTGAGTTAGTGGAAGTTTAAGGACAGGGTTCAGGAGTCAGAATGAAGGATCGCGTGGGGAGAGAGAATAAGATGCACATTGGTCTTTTCCCAGACGGCCAGCATGAAGTGCCGGGCTGTGACCGTCGGTCGTTTCTGAAGGGTGTCTCCCTTCCCTGTCTTGCGGCATGCACCGGAGCGTTGGCGGGAACGCAGGGCATAGTTCCACTGCTGGCCGCGGACAGCGACGCGCAATTCATTCGCGAGGCGCAATTCTATGAGAAGCAGCCCTACCGAAAGATCAAGTGCAAACTCTGTCCGCGCGAATGCGTGATTGATGACCACGAGCGCGGCTACTGCGGCGCGAGAGAGAATCGCGGCGGGACGTATTACACGCTGGTGCATTCGCGCGTCGCCACCGCTCACATTGACCCTATCGAGAAAAAACCGTTCTTCCACTTCCTGCCGGGCGCGATGGCCTTCTCGATCGCTACCGCGGGCTGCAACGTCAACTGCAAGATGTGCCAGAACTGGGAAATCTCTCAGGTCCGGCCAGAACAGGTGCGCAGTAGTTTCGCGCCGCCCGCGCGGATCGCGGAACTGGCGCGGCAGAACCGCTGTCCGGTTGTTGCCTATACCTATAGCGAGCCGGTGATCTTCTACGAATACATGACGGACACGGCGCGCGCCGCGCACGAGGCAGGCGTCCGCAGCGTGGTGGTGACGGGCGGATACGTCTCCCCAGACCCTCTCACCAAACTCTGCAAAACCGTGGACGCTATCAAAGTGGACCTCAAGGCGTATTCCGAGAAATTCTATAAGGAAATCGTGAACGGCGAGATGAAGCATGTCCTTAAGGCGATCGAAACCATCCAGAAGCGGGGCACGTGGAACGAAATCGTTTACCTCCTCATCCCGACGCTCAACGACAGCGCCGCGGAATTACAGGCGCTGGCGAAGTGGGTCAAGACGGACCTCGGCCCGGACGTCCCCTTGCACTTTTCGCGCTTCCATCCCGAGTACTTGCTGAAGAACCTGCCACCCACGCCGCTCGCGACGCTGGAGCGCGCCAAGGCCATTGCCGACGCCGAGGGCTTGCACTACGTTTACGTCGGCAACGTTCCGGGGCACCCGGCCGAGAGCACTTACTGCCCCAAATGCCACAAGTTGATTGTTGAGCGTGCTGGTTACACGATTGGGGCCATGCACATCAAGGGAGGCAAGTGCCGCTATTGCCAGCAGGCTATTCCCGGAGTATGGTCGTAACGAGAACGCGCCAACAGTTCCACCCGCCCTCGCCCAAGGTCTCGCCATGAAGTCGGTCTCAGTGCTTTTCCTCGCCATCCTGGTTTCCGCCGCCTGCCAAGGCGAAGCCCCACGGAGCGGGGCGGTGGCCGTCACGCCGCAAGCGCCGAAGGTCCGCCAGCCCGCGGTAGCGGGGGCATTTTATCCCGGGGATGCGCAAGTATTAGGGAAGATAGTTGATGGATTCCTTGCCCATGCGGAAGTTGAACCCATCGCCGGGCCGCTTGTTGCGATTACCGCGCCGCACGCCGGCTATGAATACTCGGGACAGGTCGCCGCCCACTCATTTGCCCTGCTGAGGGGCCGCAAGTTCGCGCGCGTGGTGGTGATTGCCCCCTGCCACATTGAGGCGTTTGACTTCAGCTCCATCTACGATGGCGACGCTTACGCGACGCCGCTCGGGACGATTGCCGTCGACAGGGAATTTGCCAGGAAACTCGCCGCCGAAAGCCCGAGGATTAAGATTTCGAGCCGCGGGCACGGGATCGTCCAGGGCCGCGGCGAACACGCACTGGAAGTGGAGCTTCCCTTTCTGCAGCGCGTGCTCGGTGAGTTCAAGCTGGTGCCCATCGTGATGGGGGACCAGACTTACGATCTGGAGCGCTCGTTGGGCGTGGCGCTCGCCAAGTTGATGCGCGAGGCGCGACCCAAAGATGCGCAGGTACAATCCGACACGCTGATCGTTGCGAGCTCCGACCTATCGCACTTCCATCCCTACGATGACGCGGTGCGGCTCGACCGGAAGCTGCTGAACGCTCTCGAGGAGTGGGACTACTTCAACATGTCGCAGAATTTCGAGCGGCGCGTCTGGGAAGCCTGCGGTGGCGGGCCCATCGTCGCGGCCATGATCGCCGCCGAAAAGCTAGGGGCGAATCGAGCCAAAGTGCTGAAGTACGCTAATTCTGGCGATGCCACCGGAGATAAAAGTCGCGTGGTGGGTTATGGGGCGGCGGCATTCTACACGGACAACTCCAAGCGCGCCAACAAGGGACGCCAGAACTCGCTGAGCGAGGCGGAGGAAGACGCCTTGATGAAGATCGCGAAGCAGTCTGTGTTCTTTGCCGTGAAGGAACGGAAGATGTATCAATGCTCATCGGGTGGCATGGCCAAGCTTGACCAGGACCGAGGGGCGTTCGTCACGCTGAAGAAGCACGGAGAATTGCGCGGCTGCATCGGCTATATAGCGCCCACGAAGCCTCTTTGCATGACTGTGCGCGATGTCGCGGCGGCGGCAGCACTCGAAGATCCGCGCTTCCGGCCGGTCGAATTCAGTGAACTGCCCCAGTTGGAGTACGAGGTCTCCGTGCTCTCGCCTCTGCGGCGGGTTACGGATATGCAGCAGATCAAAGTGGGCGAGCATGGCCTGGTGGCGTGGAAAGGTGACAGAGAGGGATTACTCCTGCCTCAGGTTCCTGTGGAGCAGCATTGGGACCGCGCAACATTCCTGAAGCAGACGTGCGTGAAGGCCGGCCTCCAACCCAATGCCTGGAAGGACGAAGGCACGGACATCTTTATGTTCACCGCGCTCGTCTTCGGCGAGCACACTCGACCCGAGCCCCCTAATCTTGAGGCCCCGCCTTGGCCCCAACCGGGAGCGCGGCCAGGAGCGCCGGGGCAAGGTTTACCACGGCAATGAGGATGGCGCTGCGCGGAAAGCCATAGAGGGGAAAGAGAAAGGCGCTGAGCACCACGGCTCCCACGCAGGCGCCGGCAAGGTCCAGAGCGTAGAGCAAGCCCGGGCTGCGCGTGCTGACTCCCGCAAAATAGACCCGGCTCGCCAAGGGGAACTGGTAGCCGCCCAGCAGTCCTCCCACCAGCGCCACGAGCGGGAAGACGACGCGGCCCACTAGCCACAGAGCCGTTTCGCCTTGCAGGCCCGCGAAGGACGCGAGCAGCGCGTAGAGCAGAATCGGCGACAGCGCCGCGCAGAATTGCAGGATCGCCACGGCGCGCAATGCGATCACCGAGCCATCGCCCACCCGGAGAGCCGATCCCGCAGCGAGGCTGCGCGTCGCGAGCCAGGCTCCCAGCGCCATACCCGCCATGAACGCGGCAATCACCACCGCCAACTGCTGGTAGACATAGCCGAAGAGCGCCTGGAAACCGAGCAATAAAAGGATTTCGAGGGCGATCAGGGTGAACCCCATGGCGGCGACACACATTCCCGCTACCACGCTGCGGGCGCGTTTTCCGGGAAAAGGAACGCGCGCTGCCGCCCCGTCGTTGGCCCGCGGCTGGTGGCCATAGACCGCCGTTGCCAGCAGGCTGAGCGCCAGCATTCCCACCAACACGACGACGAGTGTCGTCCGGAACTTGATTCGCTCGAGCGCCGCCAGCCATTCCGACTGGCCGCGATGGAAACGCGCGCTGGCCAATTCGACATTCAGAAAGTATCCGCGCGGTGCGAAGTCGCGGTTGAGCGGCGTCGATGCCTGCGGGTCGATCTGCTGCTGGAGATCAAGCTGGCGGTCAAGGGACATTCGGAACGGCAGGTAGTACTCGCGGACGTAGCTCGTTTGGAGATGGCGCGCGCGAAGCCGCGCGACGAGCACGTCCGGCGCCGTGGTGAGCACGCCGGCCTGGCGAGCCGCGAGGAAATGAACGGTCTCGCCGGGCAGCGCGACGACCTGCGGGAAGACCCTCCGCAGAGTGGCGTTCAGACAGCGGAAAAAGCTAGCTCGCTCCGGGCTGATGTAGTTCTCGGACGAAGGCAGCTGAAACGAGAGGATTCCCCGCGGCGCAAGCCGCCGCGCCGCTTCGCCGTAGAACTCCTCAGTATAGAACCGGTTGAGCTGTGCGGTCAGGGGTTCGGGAAGGTTAATGATCACCAAGTCGAAGGTCTCGCGACTGGCCTTCACGAATAAGCGGCCGTCGAGAGGATGGATCCTCACCCGCGGATCTGCGCGCGCGGAGGCCCACTCGCGCCCAAAGTGCCTTCCGGCAACGTCAAGGACGGCGGGGTCAAGCTCCACGTAATCCACCTGCTCGAGGCTCGGGTGCTGGAGAGCCTGTCGCAGGCTGCCGTTGATTCCTCCGCCGACGAGCAAGAGCCGCTTCGGCTCCGGATGTTCGAGCAGGGCGAAATGCACTGCCTCCTCGGCTGCGGCAGCGTCAGGCACTGTGGCCGCGACCAAGCCGTTTTCGTAGAGGCTGCGCGACCCTTCGGTCTCGACGACGACGAGGTTGCCATAGCGCGAATTCCGGCTGTCGATAAGCCGGAAGCCCTGCCAGAGGCGTGCGAGCGAGGCTTGCTCGAGCTGCGGTGTTGCCAGTGGAAAGAGCACGAATCCGCCGGCCGCGACAATGACCCCCATCGCAGCTCGGCGCCACACGCCGTGCTTTGTGCCGAGAGAGGCTGCCACCAGAAGGTTCGCCAGGGCAACAAGCATGGCGATCTGAAAAGCGTGGAGATGGGGAAGCAACACGACGCCGGCCACGAGACCACCCAGCCCCGAGCCCAGCGCTTCCAGCAAGTAGACAGAGCCGGTGGCCGCAGCCATGGATGATCCAGCTTCTTCCGCCCAGCAGCGGATCCCGGCGGAAAACATGCACCCCATCGCCAGGCAGATCAAGCTCAGCGCCGCAAACGAAGTCAGGACCATCGGCCCGGGGCCGAGCAGCTCGCCCGGCGCCACCTGCAGATAGCTGCGGCTGGCGCGCACGGCATAAATGGTGGCCGGAAATAGCAGAGCCACGAGCCCCTGCAAGCCGGCCAGAAGCAGCCGCGGGTTGGGGACCACGGTTGCCAGCCGGCCGAGCAAGCCGCTCCCCAGCGCCGTCCAGAGCAGCCAGTTCGCCAGCATTAAGCCGAGCGAAATCTCATTGCCGGAGAAGACCACAATGAGTTCACGCATGAGGGTGATCTGGACGCTGACGGCGGTGAATCCCAAAAGTGCCAGGGCGGCCGCCAAATTCCATTTTGCGCTTTGCATTTCCATTTGCTCGCGCCCTGGAATAGAATTGACGCCAGCCGGGCGCAATCCGACTGTCCGGCCGGCGGAGTCTAGATTATGACCCCTGATTCGCCACCCACCAACCGCCGCGACGCACTACTGCAGATTCTTCGTCTCGGAGGCTTGAGCGTCGCCGCTGGTGGAGCCGCGTGGTGGCTGAAGAGCCGCAGCCGGCGACCCGAAGAAGCCCTTGCCGCAGACCTCAAACATAATTTCACCGTAGCGCCCGACCCAGGGCTACCCGCGATGGTCGTGGCGCAGGGCGAGGGACCGGAGGTGCTAACGCGCCAAGCCCTCAAGGCGATCGGCAGCATAAGCCGATTCGTGAAGCGCGGCGACGTGGTGGTGGTCAAGCCTAACATCGCTTGGGATCGTACGCCCGAGCAGGCTGCCAATACCAATCCTCAAGTCGTCTCGGAAATCGTGCGGCTCTGCTTGGAAGCGGGCGCCAAGAAGGTCATCGTAACCGATGTGAGCTGCAACGACCCGCGCCGCTGCTTCGAGCGGAGCGGCATTGCCGCTGCCGCGCGCGCCGCAGGTGCGGAAGTCCTTCTCCCTGAGGAACGGCGGTTCAAGGAAGTGGATATGCACGGCGACGTGCTGAGCACGTGGGCGGTGCTCGACCATTTCCTCAATGCCGACAAGATGATCAATGTTCCCATCGCCAAGCATCACAGCCTGACCGAATGCACTCTGGGGATGAAGAACTGGTATGGCATTCTCGGCGGGCCCCGCCATCGCCTCCATCAGCGCATCCAGGAAAGCCTTGTCGATCTCGCCGACTTCATGCGTCCCACACTGACCATTCTGGATGCCTACCGCATCCTCTTGCGCAATGGCCCCACCGGCGGCAATGTCGGCGACACGGCGCTGAAGAAAACCGTGATCGCCTCGACCGACCCCGTCGCTCTCGATGCCTATGTGGCCAAGGCCTTTTGGGATTTGGAGCGCGATCGGCTGCCTTATTTGAAAATGGCCCAGGACCGTGGCTTGGGCAAAATGGATTTCGAATCCGTTCGCACCAGCATCATTGCCGCGGGCGCCTGACTCGTTGCCATTCGTGTCGGCGACATTTTGCGATCCGCAGCCTCAGTCTGGGCTGTGTCATATACCGCAATCCTGCGCAATCAGTCGCGCCCTACCGGCGGCCCTCACCGATCCCAAATCACGATAAATCATGACGATAGGGGGAAAACAAGACTCGTTCCTTCTTGGGGCTGACTTGGTCACTTAACTGCACTAAATTATGGACCTTTGTGGACCGCCATGAGCCAGCGGACGCTTCCCCAGCTGCGCAGGATATCGCAAATTCTATTCCTCTCCCTCTTTCTGTTTCTGCTTTTTCGAACCGAATTTCGCGGGTCATTCTCGGGGGCAAGAGGAGACATCCGGCTTTCCTACCCCGTCAACATTT
>JACQNR010000156.1 GCA_016202975.1 Acidobacteriota bacterium | reverse complement strand
GTGTTATGGGATTTCGAGGACGCGGCTGCAAAACCTTTATGCGTGGGTTCGATTCCCACCCGCGCCTCCAACGTTTCCTTGTACTTGGCTCGCAGCATTAGGGTTAACTCTAAATCCCAGGTTCGTGCTCTATCGGCCTGAATGGGCGAAAATCGGCGCGAATTGGGCTCAGGGTCGGAAAAACTCCGGACAGGATTTTTTCGCTGTGTCGCGTGACCCATTGAATCCTGGCCTCCGATTGGTGCGCCGGCGCCTCACGCTCCTGCAACTCCACCTCATAGGCTACCATTGCCTGCCGCTCGTGCTCAGCGGTCGGGTGGACATAGCGTTGCACTACGCGGATTGAATTGTGGCCTAGAATCGCCGCTAGCGTTTCGAGGTCCACCCCAGCCTCCGCCATGTACGTTGCAAAGGTGTGCCGGAAATCATAGAGCACAAATTCCACGTTGCACTTTTCACACACACTTTCGTGAGCTCCGTTCAGATGGGATAAGTGCTCCCCCGGCTTGCGGCGCGAAGGGAGAATCCAAGGTGATCGACCCGACATGCGCCGGCCAAGGAGGACCTTGGTTTCGGCAGTCAAGTCAAGAGTTCGCCTTGCAGCTTTTGATTTTCCATGTCGAACATGCAGCTTGCCGTTTTCGAGGTCCACGTCCCCCTTGCGCAGCGCCAGAACTTCCTCCGGCCGCATCCCCTGGTTGAGCATAATCCTGGCGAGGTCGTACAGATTGTGATTCTTCGAAGCCCTTGCGAAGTAGACCTTAGCTTCTTCATCGTTGATAACGTGAATCCTTAAGGCATCGGCGTCTGACGGAATGTCGACAGTGCGCACCGGGTTCTCCCGAGTCCACCGTTGCTTGATCGCAAACCCAAGGAATTTGGACAGTGCATGCAGGTCGTCACGGAGGGTAATGGCGCGGACTTTGTAGTGATTCACCCGCCACGTCTTGTATGCTTCGATCCGACCTTCCCGAATAACGCTCTCAGGCTCATCTCCAAGAAATCCTTTGAGACTGGCGAAGCTCCCTGCAACCTGACGAAAACTGTTGGGATGTGCCCGATACTCCGCCTTTGCCCATTCGAGAAACTCCTTAGCGACATCATTGAACTGACGAACTAAGATCCGTCGAAATGGTTTCCGGCCTTCCAGAAGTGCCTTTCGGAGTTCCGCCTCTATCCGAAGGGCCTCGCTCGCGTTTTGTTTGGTGGCGGCCAAGCCGGTTCTGCCGCTGCATTCCTTGCCGGCGAACATGAATCGGTACTGGAAAATGTTCCCGCGGTTCCTCAGTGCCATTTGGGGTCTCCCTTACCTGGGCATCCATCCAATCATCGAAGAGAGGTTTCGGATACCAAACTTTGCGCCCAACACGCAAGTAGGGCGGTCCCCTGCGTTTACTGCGCCAATCTGCCAGGGTCGCCTTTGAGACTTCCACCGTTTTCGCTACGTCGTTCGGTGAAAGGAGCTTTTCACGGCAGTATTTCATCTGAGTCTGCGCTAGCAGCGATTTAATGCCCGCCACGTTTTTTCCCTGCCTAGTCATCCTTTTTTCGGCCCGCCCAAAATTAACTCTTTTCAGGCAGCGATTTCTGACTCCATCCGGCCTCACATCCTCAATCACTTGGTGGCGCCGACACGGGAGGGTTCTTAAGCCGTCATGTCCGAATCTCCTTCGCGTCTGGCAACCGTTCACGATCCCGCCCGCGATGCACCAGCTTGCGCGCATTCGGAGGCACGGGGAATTTCCGAGCGTTTCCATTTCCTCTGTCCCCGGCCAGTCGCGCGTTTTGACCTGCACAAGTACCAAGTCTTTCGAGCCAATGACATCGAACACCCCGAGTGATGCCGCAGCACGAGTGCGGGCGTAGCCCGCCGCTTCTAGCAGCCGGATACTGCGGTGCTCGTTGCGTGATCCTTTACGCTTAGCGTTCATGGGATGGTCACCCCTTCCGACTCTGGTTCTCGAACTTGCAATGTTGGCCCATCGAACACGACATGGAACTGAGCTTGCATCCCCCGACGCGCCTTAAGAATGCGAAACCAAAGTTGGCCCTCAACGTCCATAAACCCTTCCGGGCTGAGGCCTGCCTTCAATTCCGGCCGCCAGCAGCCGATGAGGAAGTCCGCAGAGTCTTCGATTGCGCCGCTGTCGCGGGCGTCCGTCACCGTCACTTCCTCCGATCCGTCACCGGCGTGGCGCGAAGTCTGGGCAATCAGAAGAACTACAGCCCTAAAGTCTTTCGCCAGCCGTTTCACTCCCCGCGCTATTTCCGACGTTCGCTCCACCAGAGAAGAATCCCTTGAACCACCGCTGAGATACCCAGGTAGTCGATCACAACCAGGCGGACGGGCTTCACCCTCTTGAGGGCTTGCATCGCCGAGACCCGTCTCTGGATTTCGGCGAGTGTAATTCCTGGTGTGTCGATGATCGTCAGGCGGTCCTTGTATCCGGCGAGAAACTCTTCTGCGCCGATTGCGGATTTATCCCCCCGCCGGTAGGCCCAGATTACTTCGTCGCGCTTTCTGCGCCCATAAATCTGTAGCTGCCGCTCGAATGCCTGAATGCGGGGCATTTCGAGCGAGAAAAAAACAACGCCGGAATCGAGGTATCGGGCCAGCACGTTCCCAATGACGTTCTGCGCAATGGCACTCTTCCCCACACCAGTCCTAGCAATCAGTGTGACAACTTCGCCCAACTGAAACCCGCCCGTCCGCTCGTCCAAGTCACGGATCCCGAAGCGGATGGAAAGCGCATCGAGATTCTTGACATATCCCGCGTGCTCCCGGTCAATGCTCTCAAGGGAGCCGTCCGCCTCTATTTCCTCCCTTGCCGCAATTAGCGACTTCATACTCTCAACATCATGAGCAAGCCTCGCGAAATCCTCCGTTGCGGCCAACTCTGCCAGAGTGCTAGCCGACTGAATTAAGCGCCGAAGGATCGCGGACTCTCGGATTGCCTTTTCCCGGGGAGCAAGAGGGACGCCAAACGGCACCCCATCTGGGAGGCCAGCGACGTACGAGACTCCCCCCACCCTATCAAGCTCGCGTTTTCGCCGCAGTGCCTTAACCAGTGAGACTCAATCACGCTGTGCGCCAGCATCCGCCAATTCAGTCATCACTCGGTAGATTCGTCTGTGGGATTCCAAAAAGAAATCATCCGCGGACAGCAAGACGGACTGATCGAAAACCCCCGCCCGATCATCGCGCCGAGTAAGCCTCTCTCCGCCTCAGGACTTTGGGGCAACTGCTTCACCACGCTTTTCCTCCTTCAGTCGATAGAGTTCCTCCTGGGTGAGTGTGGGCACCGCTGGACGGCTTCCATTTATCGGTCTCTCCCGTGCGAGCCAGGAATTCACGAATCGCGCGTGGCGCTTCCGGGGAGCCCTACCCTGGTTGGCAACACACCAAGCATCTGCCTTTTTGATTGCGGCCATGACATCGAGAGAAGGATAAGCCCCCTGGAATACTTCCACCTGAGTCCCAGTGAGCCGGAGATGTTTTCCGGCGAACGCGAAACACTCTTTCTTCTTCCCTTCTTTTCTTCTATGTGAGGGCGAGTTTGCCCCCGCTTTAGGGGGCGAATTAGCCCCCTCCCCCGTGGGCGGATTCGCCCCCTCCTACAAGCTGCCTCTTGCTGATTTCCCAAAGGTCATAGTCCTTGCAAAGACCGTACAGGGCTTTCGAGCTGTTAGGTTGCTGGCGACCAATTAGTCCACACTTAAGGAGAGTAGTAACCTCGCGCCGAACACGCCGTAAATCCAGGAGGGTCATCGCGGCGATTCGCCGCAGCAAAAGTGGGGCAACCTTTTGTCCTCCGTTGCGCCCGTAGCACTCTCGGGTGACGGCCATCACGATCCGCCACTGTGCCCCGCTGAGCGTCGCCCTCATCGGGGCGTCGGCCAACTCGTTGCTCAACCTAAAGAAACCACACTCAAGCTGGGGATTAGCCACCGGCGGCCACCTCTGTTTCGGTAGCTGTTGCGCCTGTCTCCCTAGAGACGAAACCCACCAAAGTCCTTAACTCATGCGCAGGAATTGTCTTGCCACGGGAAGGCATCGCTCGATGCACTTCAAACATCGAATCCAGTCCAAAAGCTGCGGATCTCCCAACTTGAGGATGTCGGTTTCGAGCCGCGTCCGCTCGGTGGGAGCGGGGCTTGAATTTTCACTGTTTTCGGAAGTAGACTTTCACTATAGGCCCCCCCAACCTAGAAATCTAATGCGGGCCGCGTTTGCCACGCGGCCCCTCACTTTTTACAGGCGAAGGCCAGAGTTACTTTTTCCGTTCATTCGACTGGGGCGCGCGAATCGGGAAATCTCCGAGATCGGGAAGAGCACACGAGATCGAACTCGGCGAACCCTGATCTCGCCGGCCTGCACCAAATCAAACAATGTGCGCGTGCTGATGCCCAAGAGCCTCGCCGTCTCCCTTCGGCTGAGCAGTTGTTCCTGCATTTCTCCTCCAAGCAGGGCCATGCCTCGTTTGACGAAAGTGTGCAGCA
This sequence comes from Acidobacteriota bacterium, assembly GCA_016202975.1. Classification (GTDB taxonomy): domain Bacteria; phylum Acidobacteriota; class Terriglobia; order UBA7540; family UBA7540; genus JACQNR01. Next base: position 6,073 of record JACQNR010000156.1, on the reverse strand, counting down.
TATACACGTGCAACAGTCAAGGGCCGGTTGAGGGTTTCTCGGATTTTTTTCGGGCCTCCTGGAGCCGCGCCCCCAAACCTCTCGTGCCGCCTCGATGTACTCCGCCAGCGCGTACCACTCGTTTTCTCCCGCCCCGTGGGTACGGAGGTTGTGGTCTCGCCCACCCGCCGGCATCCAGTCCTTTACCTGACGTGCTTAGGCGGCGACGGCGCTGGCACACTAGAGGCACAGCCCGCCCGTCAATCCCTCCGATACGCAGATTTAATGCGCCTCCGGTAGGCGTCCAGCTTGGGAACGAAAGTTCTCACTCTTGAAAAAAGTTTCGGAACTCGTGTCGATTTTGCCTGAAAACCTATCCGAGATGGGTTATAGGACGAGCGATGCGACTTTATCCGAAGTGCAAGATTCACGGGATTCGCATGAACTGTACCTGCCCCGCTTGTGCCGGTGCGATGCGCTCGAAGCGCAAGGCTAGGGCTTCGCGGCGTAACGGCAGGCTCGGCGGGAGACCCAAAAAGAAGGCGTGATGGAAACGCGCCGCGCCCCGAGGATTAGTCGGGGACACGGCGCTGACCAAGGCGATCTACGAAGGAGGTCACAATGGCTGCAACAAACGTATCCCAAGAATCTCCTCTTCGCAATTGACAAGAAAACATCCTGAGGGCAGCGCTTTACGCCGCGTCTCAACTCTGAATAACGGTCAAGACCCAACCCTCCAAACCCGTGAACTCAGGCAATACTGCGAGCATCGCCCCTGGCAAATCTTCGATGAGGAGGACGCCAAATTGAGATCCAGCTTTTCCCTCCGCAAGGCCTCGTATCCCTTCGATGCTGTTTCCAGATCACCGAAGGCCTGATACCCCGTTGTCGCCATCGCCTCCGGATCGGTCTCTTTGGGTCCCAGGGTCAGCCATAACGATCCACCCATGACGGCCCCGCGCGCATCTGCGGGAATGGTCCAGTTCTCCCGATCACCGTTTCGGTCAAAACTCCATCGGCGCGCCGTCTGTGCCTGGCACACGGATGTCCTCAAGAGCAGTGCAAGCCCCAAAATTATCAGCGATTGGTGCTTCATCAAAACTTCCTGATCGGATCTTCCATCTGGCAGACGCCCACGGCCTACACCTTTCCCTCTAGCTACTGCAAGACCACCACACACTGCTCTCCTTGCGTCCTTTTCCCAGCATTACTTTGGTGATTGTTGTGTCTGACTCCCCAAGAGTCATCAGCTACTCCCGGCGCAGCCGAAGGGCAGCTTGCCATTCCCGAGCGTCAGGGCCCTCGCCTATGACGGGAAGGCACGCCATCCTCAAACGCGCGCAGCCCAAGGGAATGAGCGTGATCTCTTCAGGTGGCTGGTCCGAAAGGATCGGACTCACCTGCAGTTCCGACACGGTTTCATTTTCGAGATTCCATTGTGGGATCCGCTTTGCCAGGACCTTGATTTCGACCGGCGCGTTCTCGAGCTTCCACGGCTGGAGCGGGACCTGCGTTTTCTCCGAGACACGGAAGGCGGTCCTCGGGTCAGCCTTATCAAGCACGAGACCGTAGTTCCAGGGGGTCGTAGGGAAGACTTCCCATTCCGGCCACTCATCGGTGCCGCCGCAACGATTCCATCGCTCTCCTATCCGCACGGAATAGCTGAGTGGACCCCGGTCCACTGTCACACTGCCGGTTCGGGGCCACCGCAATATCGTCACAGACATAGGCATGTTGATTCGAATCCGGTCGCCGCTCCGCCATGTCCGCTCTATGCGCATCAGTTTCCCGACTTGCGCCGGAACCGCGAGCAGGTCCCCGTTAAGCCGGACTTGGAAACCATTCGCCCAGCGTGGAACGCGGAGATACAACGGAAACTGAACCGCTGCGGGGGCCGTAAGTTGCAGGTTGACCTCGCCCTTGAAAGGATAATCCGTAGCCACAAGAATGTTCACTTCAGAGCCGTCTAGACCCACTCTCGCACTTACCTCGTTGGGAGCATACATCCAAGCGACCAAGCCTCGGTCCGCGGATGCTTGCCAAAGGTTCTCTGTGAATTTGGGCCAGGTCATGGCCACATTGTGCTGGCAACAACGATAGTCGTGCGGTGAGTAGTTAATCATACGCCCCTGATTGCCGTACTCGTGATTTCCCGAAGCGTCCAGTTGCGGCTGGTTGGATGCCGTCAAGTAGTGGAGCGCCTTGAGATCAGGGGTCTGCGCTGCCGGTAAATGGTTGAAGAGAAGGTCCTCAACCCTGTCGGCGTATGTTGGATCGCCCGTCAGCCGCCCGAGCGCATAGAAGCTCTTCGAGAATTCGCCGAAACCGCAAGTTTCAAAAGCCTGTCGTGGGTCCGTGTATCCGAAACGAATGTTCTCGTCCGCTCCGAAAATGCCGCGGGGTTGCTGGCCCCAGACACTCATGTGCTGAGAATACCAGTACTCGCTCTGGGCATAGTGCCAGGGCTCCCGGGATATCGCGGAATAGAGGCCGGGGTATGCAAACCTCTGGGTGAAGTTGATGACGTGGTGATCAAGGAAAGTCCCTTGAGGCAATTCAATATGGCGGTAGAAACGGGCGGCGAGATCTAGGAGTTCGCGATCACCGATTTGGTTATAAAGCCATATGATGTGCGGAATCATATCGCCGGCTCGGTCTCGCTGGATCGTCGGTTTCCAGTCGCCAAAACCGTCTCGGAGAGGTTTAATGAACATCCCATCGTCCAAATTTCGGCAAAAACCAAAGAACTTCCTGAGCAGGGTGATAACCCGTTCATCGCGGGCATTCTCGTAGTGACTGATGAGTGCATCCAGCATGACCATGTGAGGCCAGAGGTCACATATTTTTTGGCCGTTCTTGCCTACGACGCACCGGTTGGCCTTCGCGCCGAAGTAACCGCCTTCGTCCTGACTGTTAAACACCGCCTCGATCCACCGTTTCGACTCCGCCTGCAGCTTCACATCCCCTGTCAGCACTGCCAGATCGTAGAAGCCCCGAAACCAATACGGCTGCTCCTCCCAGCCGTCTTTATCTGAGCCGAACCATCCGTTTTCGGCCTGCAGGTACTGGCTGATTTCTGTAAGCCGCCCAGTCATGCCCGTCGTCATCAGATCAAGTTGATGCTTCAGCCAGCCTCGCGCGCGAACACTTCCGAGCGGCAGCTTGGCCATCGAGTTGGGTATAAGTGGTTCTCGATTGAAAGAGTAGAGTGAGTTCGGCAGCGTCGAGGGCTCCGGCCTCGACACGACTTTAATTCTCATCTGGGAAGTGGCCTGTTGAGCTGCCGCTGGCAAGCTCAAAGATAGCGTCGCCGCCGTCTTCAGGAATCCTCGACGATTCGTTTCATTTTCACTCATAGTCTCACTCCTCCGGGTTCAAGGTAAAGTTTCGATTATCAGAGCTTGTGACGCTGCTGCCCTTCCCCGTTGCACGTCGTGCGCGATCGTTCCAATCCGAAGGATTTAGGTCTCAAGGTCAAAATACATCGTATAGGGTTCGCCTTCCCCGATGCGGTAAGAGGGAACGAACTTTGCTACCGGTCCGAAGCTCCCCCGTAAACTCCAGTCTTTTCTCCTTGCGAACTAACCCACTGGACAGATCTCGAGTATTGCGGATTCGCATCCATCTTGTCCCGCCGGGATCTTGGGATTTGGGTTCGTGCGTATCCGGTCGAGGTTCTTGATGGCCCGATCGGTAATCTCTTCGAGGTGCGAAAGAGCCGTGCACTGGCCGCCGTATTCGAACATGTCGACCAGCCCCCACGGTTTTTTCGTAAGTGTAATGCGGTGCAATCGGGTTGCGCGAATAGTAGAAATACCCATTCGGCTCGATCGTTATGGCACATTCTTCCATCAGATGGGTAGCCTTAAGGAGGATCGCTTTGTCACTCGTTGCCCGTGCCATCCGGGCCATCCCGCTCAGCCTCTGGCCGAATGTATTAAATATGTCTCCCCTGCTGAGAATGAGGCGAGGCCATTCCTCGGGGTAATCTTTCGTTGGCTGGGGTCCCCCTCCATAACAGCCGCCCAATGATTTCCCGGGTATCAGCAGTCCCGCCCGCTGGCGGAAACCGATCAGGATATAGTCGTCCGATAGGTTGAAGTAAAGGTCCCGCGCGGCATCATATTGTGAGTTAAGCACCCCACCGGTTTTGCGGACTCCTTCGTAGTTGAACGGTTCCAGGGTATCTTTCGGCTCGGGGGTAGAATCCGTTCGAATATCTCCCGCTGCCAACGCCCCAGCGTTCAATAAAGGCTGCGAAAGGGCGACCCCACCGCATGCCTTAACGAAATCCCGCCGACACCACCGACCCGTGCCACGCCTTGCCCCTCCTTCAAACTCAGCCCTTCTCATTAATCACCCGTCCGCAACTTCAAGATAAAGAATTAGTGATCTCACTGTCGACGCTTTTGATTCACTGCTCCGTCCCGAACCATGTCGCAAATCTCGCGCAAGGCAGGGAGCGACATCAGTTGGCTGTGGGGTCGAGTCCGAGCAGCCAAATCAGCGGAGGGTTTCTACGCTGCGCTAACTCTGCGTCAATGATGTGGGCGCTGATCGCGAGCCCCGACCACCTTAGCCAGCATCTCCGGCGTCGCCGCGCGCCATTCCTTCGGCTGCAGGTAGACCCCCTCGAGGTCGTGCTGCGCGATCGGCAGGTCCTTACCGTTCGGCAAGCCGGGAACGCTCGCGATTGCGACGCATGCCATCCAGTACCGTCCGTCCGCGTGAACGATCTCCGGCGCGTGGCCAGACTGCTCCTCCATCCGGTTATCGGCCGCGTCGCCGAAATTGGTGGGGTCAGTGGAGATGTACAGCGACATCAAGGCATAGTCGAAGCCGCTGACCCACATGTAATAGTAGCCATTCTCCTGGAGCACGAACACCGACTCGGCGGCTTTATAGCCGGGCGGCGTACCCAGCACGGTACGAGGCTCGCTCCACGAGAGCAGGTCGTGGGACGTCCTGAGCCTTACGACGTTCTGTGCTTCGGCATTGGTCCCGATGCTGGTCACATAATAGAGAGAATAGAGTCCCGTGCGCCGATCCCGGATAATTTGCGGGTCGCGGTCCGCGCTCTCAGAGAACAGGACTTCCTTGCCAGCGACGCCGCGGCGCCAAGACCGCAGCTGCGGATCGCTGGCCTGGGCGCCGCGTATGCTCATGCTCGCCCCGTCGCCGCCAAAATAGGCATAAAATATCAACGCGCGATGCTTGTCTCGCCAGATATACGGCGCCCAAACCCCCGATTGCTTCCCATAGCCCAGATCAACATACTCGATTGACCGATAGGGACCCTGGACCGACTCGGCCACACGATGAAACAGCTTGTCCTGCCTGAAATCTTCGGCGTTACTACCTTCGAAGAGGATACCGATGCAGTGCCAGCGGCCGGCAGCGTCGCTCGCGAGGCAAAAATCGTTATACAAAGGAAGTCGGTCAAAGCTCGGCGACTTTCCCTCCAGTGCCGCCAGGCTTTGCTGGGGCCGGTCTCCGACTAGGCGCGTCGATTGCGCCCAGGGCTTGGCCGGATAGGGGATCAGTAGGGGGCCGCCGACGGCAGGCGCCGGAACATCGCGCGCCTCCGAGCGAAACGGCAATAAACTCGCCAGGCATCCAGCCGTGATTCGCTCCAAGAACTGCTCGCGCGTCATGTTAGACATTGAGCCCTCCTCCTTACGGATATTGCCCCAACGGAGAAACAGCAAGCGGGTTGTGCTGCACGAAGCTTAGGCCGAAAAACGCGAAGAGATGCTCAGCCCAGTGCCGGGTCCAAGGAACTCCAAGGCGACCTTCTTCTCAGCCCGCAACTTCGCCGGCGCGGCACGGCAGTCCGGCGGTATTTGCACCCAGAGCAATCAAGGCCCTCGTGAAACCGTGACTCGTCGTCTTCAGCTTGGTCTCTCCCCAGTATTGGCCACATATCCACTCGGAGCTTATTCCATGCATGCTAATCCAACCATAAGAGAATCGGAGAGTCTTCTCGTCAGCTATAGCACGAAAGGATTTCGAAGTCTTTCGCAATGCCACTTTCCACGACTACCGTATCCATGCGAGGTCCGGAAAAACTTGCCGGACGCCCGTTGACCGTCAC
>JACQNR010000141.1 GCA_016202975.1 Acidobacteriota bacterium | reverse complement strand
GATGGTCTTTGGTCGTCATTGTAGCCGGGATTTCCGTTTTCGGCTCCCGATTCCAGGCCAGTATACACCCAGCTGGTAGCCACGGTTAATTCGTCGTATGAATTAACCGTGGGTTCTTGAACATGGGAAATGCCCACGCTCATCGCGCTTTGCGGAACTGACCGTGGCTACCCGATAGCCGGTGCGCTCAGGGTGAAAGCTGTAGCGCCGGTCTATGACCGGCGGCCTTTCTTTCGTAACGTTTTCGGCGCTCACAGAGCGCCGCTACAGCTTAGACCGATGTTTCACCTACTCGACATTAGTGCGCCGCCACCGGTTGGGGGATTTTTGCGGTCCGGATCGCCTGGCGGTCGTCGCTGGAGTCGGCCTCAACGTTAAAGAGCCAGAAGCGGGAAAAGATATGTTCGTTTCGCAGGCGGCGATTGCGCCATTCGATGCTGACGGTGACGCGGCTGGGAAGAAGGTAGGATTTCGGCGTGGACAGAAAATGGTAGGGACGATAGTCGATCTCGCTGGTTTCCCGTTTCAGCTCCGCTTCCAAGATCGGCGCAAGAAGGTCCGTCCGCAGCCGCACCACTTGATACTGGTCCTCGGAGATCCACGCCATCCCCTGGACAAACACTCGCGCCGCCGCCTGACGCGCACTGCTTCGGAATACGCCCATGGGTGTTGACTCCTTGGGGCGCTGTGCAAAGCCCACCACCAGGACATTCTTTCCGGCCAATTGCTGCCTGCCGAGGTAGCGGTAGTCCACCTCGGGCTGCAATACAGGATGAAACACGATCAGGCTGGAGGCGAAGCCGGTACTCGCCATAAATCCTTCCTCGAGTCCGCCAATCGTTTCTAGCTTGCCATCCCCTGTGCCCCGGATCTCCTCCAGCATGGGCTTCCCTTTCAGGCTTTTTTGTTGGAAGACGTAATACATTTCCGCCCGGCGAATGGCGTGAGATTTTCCCTTGTTGTCCAGGCTGGACTGGCGAAGGATCTCCAGTGAACTGGTGTTCGCAAATTCCCGGAAGAATTTCTCGATATTGTCGCCGACCTTCTTCAGGATGACCCCCAGTTCCAGGCCGGCGGGGGGAGGAGAGGCATCGAGGTTGGCGAGGCTCGGCACGGCCTTTTGTATTTCGGCAATGGGCTGCGTCATCACCGATCGCAGCGCACGTATTGATTTTTCACTCAGGCGTGTCTGCAGGTCATCGACAAACATCCGGGCATGGAGGGGCAACTTCTTTCTTTTTACTTGACGCGTCAGGAGCTTGGCCTCCTGGATCGCCGCCTCGATGTCTCCCAGCGCATAGAGTGCCCGAGCTCGCAGATAGTGGGCGCCGGGAGCCAGTTTCTTATCTTTCAGGGCAGGGTCGAGTTTTTGCAGAGCGCCGGGCCAGTCTTCCTCCATTACCGCGGCGCGACCAAGTTCAAGTTGCACGAAGGGATCGATCAATTCTCCCTGCAGCGTGCGTCCGAGAAGCTGCGACGCTTCATGGGGAAGTTGAATAGAGTTCAGCCGCACCCCCTCGAGCACGGTCTTCTCGAGATCGAAGCGGGGGTCCTTCACGCCATCGAGCACCTCGCCCGCCGTCTGCCATGCGCCAAGCCGCATCAGGGCTGCGGTGGCAACCAGCCGAACTTCCGGCGCGTCCTCTTTTCGGAGCAGCCGCAGGGCCTCGCCAACTCTGTCCCAGGTAGAAGGTTTCCGGCGTCTGTCATTGAGCATGACTCCCAAGGTGCCGGACCCACAGTTGGGAGTCGGTTTTGGTCCACAGGAAAGTTTCAATCGTTCAATTAGCCAGTCGCCCAGGGCATCGGGACTTGGATCATCATAATTCTCACCGGGCTTTCTCAATTTCAGCCGCAGTGGGCTATCTTGACTAATCGGAATGAGGTGGGGCAGCTCGTAACCTTCCAGTCCGCTGTCCGTCGAAGCCTTGATGACCAAATCTGAATCCTTTTCTGAATCCGCCAAAGCAAAGGTGAAATATCCCCGCGAATCCGTTGAGGTCTCAGCGAGGTGGCGGGAGGGTTCGGCAAAGCGCGAAACCCAGACGGTTGCTCCCGCGACCATTCCTCCCCCAATTTCCAGGACTTGCCCCTGAAGCGCAGACGGAGAAGGATCACGCGGCGTAGCCGGAGTTGTTGGAGTGACATCTTGAGATGCGGAAATTCCTGTGTCGGATGGTTCGGAGTCCCCAACTGAGCTATCCGGCGAGTGAATGGGCGAAGTGGCTTGCGAGACGAGGTCTGCAGGGGTCAGAACGAAAGCTACCAATATCGTAACCAACACCCGAGCCATAAAGCCTTCCGCGTATTCCTGCGCCGGACTCGTTCCAGCCCTACTGATTGGTGAGCGCGAAGAAACTCCTCTTGCCAGAGCCTGCCCCGATCACAGATGCACCCGATAAGCGCAGTCTATCGAAGATTGGAGGGCCAGTCAATCAAGGTGCTTCGGAAATCCGAATTTTGGGAGGGGATGACCTTATGAGCCTGAAATTTGGAGCGCCACTG
>JACQNR010000140.1 GCA_016202975.1 Acidobacteriota bacterium | reverse complement strand
TTCTTGAGGTGGGCGTCGCCGTTCGTCTCGCCTGTCCGATGATGGCGGTAATTGGAGCGGAACGGCGCAAGCTTTTCCAGCCACTCTTCAATATCGGCGATCAGGCCGTCCTCGGCGTCGTTAATGTAAACTCCCGCCGTAATATGCATGGCTGAGGCGAGGATCAACCCCTCCATGATCTGAACCTTGGCGAGAGCCTTCTCAAGCTCGCCTGTAATATTGATAAATTCCCGCTGCTTTTTCGTGTTGAACCACAGGTATTCCGTATGTGATTTCATCGCACGACCTCGCTGAAGATTCGATTCCGCCTGATTATGCTCCGCCGAACGCACGAAGCCAATTGAAACCCTTTCCATGCGTCAGCGAAGCCTGCAAAATCGCCGCCTATGCAACCAGCACCGGGCGCACTGGTCACAGGCGCATCGCGCGGCATTGGACGCGGAATCGCCGTCGAATTTGCATGCATCGGCGTCAGTCTGGCGATCAATTGTGCGTCGAATGAGCGACGGCGATGGAATGCTGCACATTGCACTAACCATCGCGAATACGCCCTTTGATGATCCATACCTTGCACGCGAACTGGCGCTGATCCTCCTCCGCGAACTCCGACGCGAGCCACCACTAACATTTTTTTGGTGTGGGTGGATTTCCAGCGCGCAAACGATTCGGGGCAAGCGCCGTTCCAACCTTATTCTTGATCGGCGTATTTGGCCGAAGACGCACGGCGATGGATTGCCGCGGTTGCTGCGTGCCAATTGACTAATATGGAAGGGCAAAAGCTCCGCCATCGCATGTATAATGGACTATTCTGCACTGCATCGAATCCAAAGAATGAAATCTGGCAGGAACAATCCGGGAGATTTCTTGTGTGGGTTGGCGAGACTGCAAGCTTTCGCTTGGCTTGCCCTACTTGCCGCAGGAGTCGTGGCAGCCTTACCGGCGCGGGAGTCGGGGGGGATTCGCGGGTTCTTCCCCGCACGCGCGGTGAAGGAGAGAGAACTGGAGAAATCGTTCCAACAGTCTCCAACGCCGGGTCGTGCACGTCTCGACGTTTGGGCGCTGACTTCCGAGCCGCACGTTGCAGGCACGCCCGAGGACTATCGCACGGCACAATTTGTGCTCGAGCAGTTCCGCCTGGCGGGACTTGATGCGGAGATCGTGGAATACGAGGTCCTCCTGTCCATGCCCCGAGAAGTTAAGGTTGATCTCGTCGCGCCCGTCGCGCGACCCGGCCCGACCCCCGAGGGAGGATGGAAGCCGGATGGCAAACTTGCCGACGCACGCGCCATCATGGCGTATAACTCATACTCGCCTTCCGGCGACGTGACGGCGGAAGTCGTCTATGCCAACTACGGCGTACCCGAGGACTACGAGGACCTGCGCGACATGGGCATCGACGTCGCGGGGAAAATCGTGTTGGTGCGCTACGGAAAGTGTTTCCGGGGCGTAAAGACTTACGTCGCCGAGCGGCAGGGCGCGGCAGGGGTTTTGATTTTTTCCGATCCCGCCGATGACGGTTACCGCCAGGGCGACCCCTACCCCAAAGGTCCCTGGAGGCCGGCAACGGGGGTGCAGCGCGGCTCGATTCTTTACCTCACCGAATACGCCGGGGACCCGCTTACGCCCGGCGTGGCCGCGACCAAGAACGCGAAGCGCCTAGCGATGAAGGACGCGCCAACGCTCCCGCGCATCCCGACGACGCCCGTCTCGTATGATGACGCGACACCGATCCTGGAAAACCTTTCCGGGCCGGTCGCTCCCAACTCCTGGCAGGGCGCGCTGCCGTTTACCTACCACGTCGGGCCGGGGACTTCGAAGGTCCATCTCAAACTGGATATGGATTTTCGCACGCGCCCCATCTGGAACGTGATGGCGCGCATCCCGGGCGCGACACATCCGGACGAGTGGGTGATACTGGGCAATCACCGCGACTCATGGGTATATGGTGCGGTCGATCCGGTGAGCGGCACGGCGCCGCTTCTCGCCGTGGGCCGAGGGTTTGGCCAGCTTCTGAAGCAGGGCTGGAGGCCGCAACGCACGATCATTCTTGGGAGCTGGGACGCCGAAGAGTTTGGCCTGATAGGTTCCACCGAGTGGGTGGAGGATCATGCCGACGAGCTTTCGCAGAACGCCGTGGCGTATCTCAATATGGATTCTGGAGTTGCCGGCTCGTACTTTGGCGCTTCCGCCGTGCCCTCGCTCAGCCGCCTGATTCGGGAGGTTGCGGATGAGGTGAAAGACCCGGCCACAGGCCGGTCGGTCCATACCGTGTGGGCCGCGGAAGGAGCCAAGATCCGCCGGGGAAACGGCATTCCTTACGCGGTCCTGAATACGACGCTTTCGGCAGAGTCATCTGGCGCTCGTGTCGGGAGCCTGGGAAGCGGTTCGGACTACACTCCATTCCTGCAGCACGGGGGCGTCCCGGCGCTCGATGTGAGCTTCGGCGGGCCTTATGGCGTGTATCACTCCATCTACGACAGCTTTGACTGGATGCAGAAATTTGGCGACCCGCAGTTTACCTACAGCGTCGCCGCAGCGCAGATTTTCGGCCTTCTTGCCTTGCGGCTATCGGAAGCGGACCTACTCCCGTTCGATTTTGCGGATTATGCCGATGCCCTGCAGACTCACGTCGAGGAGCTGGAAAAAGAGTTGAAACAGGAACCGCGGGTGAACTTTGAGGCTGTTCACGCCTCGCTCGCCAAGTTTACCGAGTCGGCCAAAACGCTTGGGGCGGAACTTGCCCGTGCCTCGGCGCACGGCGCTCTATCGGCAAAGCAGACCGAGGAGACAAATCGCGCCCTGATCGACGTCGAGCGCGCTTTCCTGATCGAGCGCGGCCTGCCGGGACGACCCTGGTTTCGCCATGCCTTCTACGCCCCGGGCGTTTATACGGGCTATTCCGCGGTAATCTTTCCGGGAGTTCGCGAGGCCGCAGGGCGCAAGGATTGGACGGCGGCGTCCCGCGAACTCGACCAGGTTCGTGATGCTATCGACCGCGGCACGCGCGTCTTGAACCGCGCCATCGCATCGCTCATCGGCCCGGAGAGGCGGCGATAGATGATCCAGAGCCGCCGCTAGAGACTGCCACCCTCGATCTTTGTGCAGGGGGATCAGGAGTGAAAGGCTGGCTGTGAAGCCCCCCTCTGTTTCCGGGAAGTGACTCGCATGAAAGTAAACATCCTGTTCTTTGGGCTCGCGCACGACGTCACGGGATTCGACAGCGAACTGGCTGAGCTGCGGGAAGGTGCAAGTGTCGCCACGCTGCGCCACGGTTACAACCAAAGGTTTCCTCGACTGGCAGAAATGGCGGGGTCACTCCTTGTTGCTGTGAATCAGGAATTTGCGGAGCCTTCTCGCGTGTTGACCGACGGCGACGAGGTGGCGTTCCTGCCGCCGGTGAGCGGAGGCGCGCCGGCAGATTTCTTCCGCATGACGCGCGACGTGATTCCCACCCCCCAGCTCGCGGACGGTTTGAAAGCGCCCGAGGACGGCGCAGTCGTGGTTTTCGAAGGCATCGCGCGCAACCACTCGCGTGGGCGGAAAACACTCTACCTCGAATACGAGGCCTACGAGCCGATGGCTCTTCGCAAGATGGAAGAAGTTGGGCGCGAAGCTAAGGAGAAGTTTCCTATCGACCACATCGGGATGATTCATCGCCTGGGCCGGCTCGAAATCGGCGAGACGAGCGTCGCGATCTTTGTGACCTCGGCGCACCGCCGCGCGGCGTTTGATGCCTGCCGCCACGCCATTGACCGGCTGAAACAGATCGTCCCGATCTGGAAAAAAGAGTATTTTGAAGACGGCGGCGTGTGGGCGGATGCAGAGCAAAAAGGAGAATGGAGTCAAGCGCCTGAAGTCAGAACGAAGGACTAAGGGAGCAAACACCTTTCTATGGGAACGTATCTCGAAACCGCCATCGACATCGCGCGCGAGTCGGGCGCTTTGCTGGCCGACATGTACAAGACGCCGCTCGAGATTTCCTACAAGCGGCCCTCAGATCTCGTCACCGAGGCCGACCGGCGCTCGGAAGCGCTCATCATCGAGCGCCTCTACAAGGCTTTTCCCGGCCACGCCGTGATCAGCGAGGAGGGCGGCGGGCAGAGGATTCAGTCCGATTACTGCTGGCACGTTGATCCTCTCGACGGCACGACGAACTTTGCCCACAAGTTTCCGGTCTTTTGCGTTACCCTCGGCTTGCTTTACAGGGACGAGGTCATCGCGGGCGTCGTCTACGACCCGACGCGCGAAGAAGTATTCACAGCCGAAAAGGGTGCGGGAGCCTATCTCAACGGAAAGCGTATGAGTGTATCCAAGAACGCAACGCTCTCCGAGAGCCTGCTGGGTACGGGCTTCCCGCCATTCGACCATCGCCACGACCTGAACATCCAGTTATTTCTCGAGTTTACTCGCCGTTCGCACGGGGTACGTCGCGCGGGATCGGCGGCGCTCGACTTGTGCTCGGTCGCGGCGGGCCGCTTTGAGGCCTTCTGGGAGCTGCGACTCAACTCGTGGGACATGGCTGCCGGTTGCCTGATGATCACCGAAGCGGGCGGGCGCATCACGAGCCTCCTCGGTGAGCCGCATCGGATCGCCCCGGTGGAAATCCTTGCTTCCAACGCCCTCGTACACGAAGAGATGCTGCCGGTTTTCAGGGAAGTGCTGGGGAAATCCTCCGCCTGACCATGGCCAAGCCGTCACGAACTCGGCGATTCTTGAAGCGGCGGCGCGAGCTGATCACGCTGGCGCTGAGCAGTCGCGAGCCGGAGCATCCCCCGGCGGGTATTGGGCCGGACCCCGAAATTTCCAAATTGGACATCTTCCTCGACCGCCTCCCACTGGCCTACGACGAACTCCGCATCGTTCACCTGACCGACATTCATCACAGCCTGTTCACGCCCATCGAGGACGTGGAGCGCGCCGTGCACCTCGCGAATCAGTTGCGGCCCGACTTGGTGGCGCTGACGGGCGATTACGTCACCCTCTCGCCTTCCTATATCTGGCCGGTGGCGCGCTCGCTCGGAAAGTTGCGAGCGCGGCTCGGTGTGTTTGCGGTCCTCGGGAATCACGATTTTCAGGCGGGTGCCCCGGAGATAACTCGCGCGCTGCGCGCCCAGCGCATTCGCGTATTGCGGAATTCGCACTTCGCGCTGCGCCGACGATCGAGCATCCTTTGGATCACGGGCGTCGATGACCTCTGGTGGGAGGCTGACAATTTCCCCGCGGCACTGAACGCCTTGCCCGCGCACGATGCGAAAATCCTGCTCTGCCATAATCCCCTGGGGATTCGACAGGCGGCCGAGCACGGTGTAGACTTCGTTCTATCCGGCCACACGCACGGCGGGCAGGTGAAATTGCCCGTGGTGGGATCGGTCTTCGGACGGTCTAAACTGGGCGAGAGATTCGTCGAGGGCTGGAACAGTTTGAACGGAACTCAAATCTACATCAGCCGGGGCATCGGCAAGGTGCTGGTTCCTGTGCGATTGGGTTGCCCGCCGGAAATCGCCTGCCTGTGCCTGCGGCGCCCGCCTGCCAAACAGCACGCGCAGGTCTGAGCCTCACAAACGATGTTCGCCAAGCGAACGGGATGGCCACTTTCTCCGAACCGCCTCACCGAATGCCTGCGGCATTTGCGCGCCGAGGGCTGCGACATCCTCGACCTCACGGAATCAAATCCCACGCGTTGCGGATTTCAGTACGACAAGGCGGGGATATTCGCGGCGCTCGCCGACCGGGCGGCGCTCGCCTATGACCCTGACCCGCGCGGACTCGTCGTAGCGCGCCAGGCCGTGGCGGGCTACTACCGTGAAAGCGGCGCGCGCATTTCCCCCCGTCAGATATTTCTCACGACCAGTACCAGCGAAGCCTATTCGCATGTCTTCCGGCTGCTCGCCGATAGCGGTGACGCCGTGCTGGTTCCGCGCCCGAGCTACCCGCTTTTCGAATTCCTCGCTGGCTTGAACGATGTGGCGCTGATTCCGTATCCACTGCGTTACCACGACGGCTGGGAAATTGAGTTCGAAGGGCTTGTCGCGGCCGTTCACGCCAGCAAAGGACGAGCGCGAGCCGTGCTGGTGGTGCATCCCAACAATCCCACGGGATCATTTGTGTCACAGGGCGACGTGGATAAACTTTCGGCGCTCTGTCGCGACCATGGCATGGCCATCGTCGCCGATGAGGTCTTCAGAGATTTCACTCTTGAGCCAGGAGTCAGTTCCGTCTTGACTCATGCCTCTGAGGTCCGAGCGTTGACGTTTACCTTGAGCGGACTTTCGAAAATCTCCGCTCTGCCGCAAATGAAGCTCGCGTGGCTGGTCGCCAGTGGGCCCGCGGAGCTCCTCTCCCAGGCGCTCGCGCGACTGGAAGTTATTGCGGACACTTACCTCTCGGTGAGTGCCCCCACGGCGCTGGCGCTTCCGCGGTTGCTTGAAATGCGCGCCACGATTCAACCTCAAATCCTTGGGCGCCTGCGCGGGAATCTGCAGATTCTCGATGAATCACTCCGCTCCGCATCGCCCGTCTCTCGCCTGAGAATGCAGGGTGGCTGGTATGCGGTGCTTCGCGTCCCCGCGACGGGCAGCGACGAAGACTGGGCGGTACAGCTCCTGACGCGCCAGCACCTCTTCGTTCATCCCGGCCATTTCTACGATTTTGAGTCGGATGGATATCTGATTGTCAGCCTGCTGCCACCTCATGAGGTGTTCCGGGAGGGAATCAGGAAGTTGCTGGAGGAAGTTGCACGATGATCTCTATCAGATCAGCGACTGCCATGATAAAGAAGCTCTTGGTGCTTCTCCTCGCAGTGGCTTTTCTTTTGTCCGCGACACCTGCCCAGGCGTCCCCGAATGAGGCTCGTAAAGTCATTCTGGATGTCGATCCGGGCGCTGACGACGCAATGGCAATTCTGCTGGCACTCAATTCCCCTGAACTTGATGTCCGAGCGCTGACCGTCGTCGCAGGGAATGTGGTTGTGGGGCAGGGCGTTGAGAATGCCCTCAAAATGGTTTCGCTTGCCGGACGGTGTGATATCCCCGTGGCGCGGGGCGCTGAAAAGCCGCTCGAACAAAAATTGACCACCGCCGAATTCTTTCACGGCAAGAACGGTTTGGGCAATGCCGATCTCCCAGCCGCGGCGTGCAAAGTGGACGCGCGCCCTGCCGCCGACCTGATCGTCGAGCTTGTGAATCGGTACCCGCGCGAGATCACTCTCGTTCCCGTCGGGCCGTTGACCAACATCGCCTTGGCCCTGAAGAAGGACCCATCGATCGCGACGAAGGTCAAGAAAGTCGTTTTGATGGGCGGGTCGATTGCGGGCGGCAACGCCACGGCGGTAGCCGAGGCCAATATCTATAACGACCCGGAGGCAGCACTCGCCGTGTTCGAGGCCGGGTGGCCGCTCACCATGGTGGGTCTCAACGTCACAGAACGGACATTGTTCACTCGCGCGGAATTGGGCCAGCTCGCAAAGGAGAAGGGCCAGCAGGCGCGGTTCGCGACGGCGGTACTGACTTTCCTCGTAGACTTGGCGGAAAAACTGGGTGGGGAAGGGACTCCGATGCACGACCCGCTTGCCGTAGGAGCGGTCATCGACCGCACGCTGATCGTCATACGCGACATGCGTGTTGACATCGAGACCCGCGGCGAGTACACGCGCGGGGAAACGGTCGCGAGCCGGCACAACTGTTCCGACCGCAGAGAGCTGCGTGGTGACCACTACGCCGTGGTGGGGATCGAGACGGTCCAGCCTAACGTCCACGTGGCGGTGGAATCGGATGGCGCGAGGTTCAACCAGTTGTTCCTCGCACGCCTGAGGGGGAAATAGGTAAGCCACGCCTCGGCGCGACTGCGCCTGACCTGGGAAAGCCATCAACCCTTTGTTTTCAACAACATCCTCGGTTCGTTCCTCGAGTTTTTTGTTTTCCTCTCCGTCTTCTCGTCCGACCGCGGTGTCGATCGAATAGTAGCCTAGCATACTTGTCTTTCCAGGTCAAGAGGCAGGGGGGGTGCAGCGACGTGCCGGCGCCGTTGCGCTCACCCATTGAATCCTGCCCGGGTGGTAAGGTATCATCTCGTGGTTCCGGCAAAGCGCATGCGGGGAATGGCTGTGCGAACGCTGCATTCCACGGATGTCGTCTTCAAGGTGTGAGCAACTCTCCTGACAATTTGTTGGTGTGGCGCGTGGACAAGAGGCTGGTCGACTTGAGTCCGGCCCGCGCCGTTGCCTATTTCACCTGGAACGCGCAGAGCTTTTCGGGTCGCTGGGCGCGACGCGTGCCGATGTCGTTGGTCGCAGCATTTCTTCCCGTTGTTCATGTTGGGAATCCGGCGCTGGCGTCGCGCATTCTGCACTCCTTTCTGCGAGGCGTCAGCCGCGACCGCCTGGACCTGCTGGGTGAAGAGTATTTTGAATACACGCTGAAGTCCCAGCTCAAGCCCGAGGGCATCAAGTGGCTCAGCGCGCTCGCCAGGGTCAATCCACAGCTCGTACTCGCCACGGACAGTTTGGAGCACATCGCACGTCCGCTGGCGCGGCATCTGGGGATCAGCCGTGTGCTGGGCAATCGGATGGAGTTTCGCGACGGCATTGCCACCGGACGCATGCTCGATCCTGTGATTTCGGCCCGCGGGGGCCTCACGCGGCTGGAGCGCGAGGCCGAGGAAAATGGCGAGCTCGTTCCGTGGGACCGTATCGCTGGTGGCGCGGACTTCACCCCGCTCCTCGTTCCAGCCGAGAGAATCCCCTTACGGCACCATCACTCAAACGTCCGATTCAACTCCGCCGACCCGCGCGAGGCGCTTTCGGTCAAGAAGTCGCTCAGCGGAAAGACGATCCTTTTGATCGGCGCGACGGGGTTCATAGGCAAGGTGTGGCTCTCAAACCTCCTCACCGACCTGCCCGAAATTAAGAAGATTTACCTGCTTATCCGGCGGCAGAAATCAACAACGGCCAAGCGAAGGTTTGAGAAGATCGTCGAGGAGTCTCCGGTCTTCCTTCCGTTCCACGACAAATACGGCGCGGGCCTCGGAAAGTTTCTGGGTGAGCACGTCGAAGTGCTGGACGGAGACGTGACGCAGCCTGGCCTTGGATTAGACGCGGCAGTGCGTTCGAGAATCTCCCACGAGCTGGATGTGATGGTGAACTGCGCGGGCCTTACGGCCTTCAATCCCGACTTGCGCGATGCGCTCGCAATCAACATCGAGGGTCTGGCGCATCTGATCGAATTCCAGCGTGGGACGGACCACGCTACCCTCCTGCATCTTTCAACCACTTTCACCGTTGGCTTCCGCGACGGGCGGATTGCCGAAGAATTGCGGCGGAACTATACGCCGTGGAATACCCCCGGGTTTGACGTCGAGCAGGAACGGCAGTTGCTTCACCGGATGGTGGCCGACATCCTGCACCGGTCTGAAACGGAGGAAGTCAGCAGGGAACTGCGCGAGCAAGCACACAAGAAAGGTCACAACCTCTCAGAAGCCGCGCTGGAAAGCCATGTCCGCAGATACCGCGTGCGCTGGGTGCGCAACCAGATGATTGACGCGGGCATGAAGCGCGCGCGCGAGCTGGGCTGGCCGAACACCTACTGCTATTCGAAGAGCCTGGGTGAGTCGGTGGTCGTGAGCCGGGCGGGCGACTTGCCTTACGCGATCGTCCGGCCGTCGATTACCGAAACTTCGACCCGCCAACCCTTTCGAGGTTGGAACGAAGGCGTGAACACCTCCGCCCCCCTTTCCTATCTCCTCGGGACGCATTTCCGGCAACTCCCTTCAAACCCACGGAAGTGCCTCGACCTGATTCCGGTCGATTTGGTCGCGCGAGGCATGACGCTGATTGCCGCGGCGCTTGTCGCACGTCGGCACCACCGGCTCTATCACCTGTCGACATCGGGCTGCAACCCCTGCGACATGCGCCGCTCGATTGAGCTCACCTGCCTGGCGCACCGCAAATTCTACCGCGCGCAGAACAGGCCCGAGCTTTGGCTCAAGGCGCGCTTCGACACGATTCCGGTCTCGAAAGGGCGTTACCGGGCGTTTTCGGCGCCAGCGCAACGGGCCATGGTGAAAGGACTCCGCAAGCTCACTTCCCCCATCGCTTTTGCATCCGCGCCGCTGGCGCGCAAAGAACGTGACCTCGAGCGCCTGGAAAAACTCATCGAGCTTTACGAGCCTTTCATTCTTCACAACGAACACGTCTTCGAGGCGCGCAACGTCGAACTTCTTTCCGCAGCCCTGCCCGAGGATGAGCGCGCCGATTTCGGCTACGACGCACATGCCATCGACTGGTGGGAGTACTGGATCAATCTCCACGTTCCAGCGCTGCGGCGTTGGACCTACCCCTTGATTGAGGGCCGCCTGATTGAATCCCTCCTGCGCCGGGAATTCCGTCTCGAACCATCGCCTCAGAATGTCTGAGCCGCGCAACAAGACTTGATCCCCTCTGACCTGTTGTATGATGGGCGGACCGTAGAGACGGCCCGGTGGGCCGTCTCAAGACTGAGACGCTCCACCGGAACGTCTCTACCGCAGGGAGATCGAAACCATGAAGCTCTGGATTGCCTGGCTAATTCTGGTCCTCGCCGCGCCGGGGCTGGCACAGGGGCCGCCCGCTGCCCAGAAGCCTCTGGACAAAGACAAGATCATGAGTCTGGTTCGTGCTGGGATGGAAAGTGACGAACTCGTCCAACGCATCAAGGATCGCGGACTTGATTTTGATTTGACGAATGATTACCTCGAGGCCCTGCGTAAAGCGGGGGCGCAGGACGCCGTGATTCAGGCGCTTCGCGCCGCGAGGCCCGCGCCGCTCACTCAGGACCAGATCCTCAAGCTGGTGGTAAGTGGCGTCGCTAGCCAGCGGGTGGTGGTGCTGATCAAACAGCGCGGCATCGATTTCGTGCCCGATGAGAAATATCTTGAGACGCTACGAGTTGCCGGTGGGGATGAAGCACTGATCTCAGC
>JACQNR010000137.1 GCA_016202975.1 Acidobacteriota bacterium | reverse complement strand
GGCTCAAAGGTTTCCTCTGTCCCTCCCGGGAGAGGAAGCGCCAGACTGCCGCTCGCGCCCTGGTCGGCTCCGGGTTTTACCCTGGTCGGCGGAGCATACAATGCAAGTATTAACAGAGCAGTGGCCTCGAGAAGAAAGACAGCCACGAAACCTCGCCACACATATCGGACGATCTTCACGAGCAACCCAAACTTGGAAATGTTGGTCGGTAACGCCACTTTCGAAATCCTCCTCCGCGACGGCTCAATGTCCTAATCTACAGCGAGATTTCCGTTTTGGCTTCCCAGTCATCTGGCAACATACTCCCTAACCGCTTCTCCGTGCAATGGCCAGTCGGGTTTTGAGCGTTGCGTATCTCCAGTGCCCGGGGAGGGGCCCGTTTTACCGCTCGCAACAATGCCAAAGCCCGAAACTGCCTATCCTTCGACGGACTCGTTCGACACTCGTCCTTCCCTTGCCTCGTCACCGAAGCCCGCTCCGATCTACAGCTCGCCAACCCCGCGGGCGGCGCAGAGATTGTTCTTTCATGTCTGCGATTCAAGAAGCCAGTAGCGCAGACCTGTGCTTTAGGTCTGCGGCTTTTCGGCAAACGAACCGCGGACGTGGAAAATCAGGTCCGCAGTACCGGCTTGCAATCACCGCCGACCTGAGATATATTGGCCTCCTTATGGTATGGGCTTACGCCAGCTTTTGGGGCTTTACTTACCGCTACTGGGGCTTTGCCCTGTAGCGGAAGAGTGGCGTTGGCCTGATTCTTAAGTTTGGGAAAAAAGAAATCCAGAGCCAGCCCACCCAGCGAGGTGGGCTTTTTTGTTGAGGAGAGAGGCCAGCCATGATTATTTCCATGAAGAAATTCGCGACCAAAGAGGAAGTCGAGCACGTCTGCGAGCGCATCCGGGAGTTCGGATTCAAGGTGCACTCGATCGTCGGGGACGAGCGCGTCGTGATCGGCGCGGTGGGCGTGGGGGACGTGACGCCATGTCTCGAGATGCTGGAGGCGACCTCGGGCGTTGAGACAGCGGTGCGCATTTCCGCTCCCTATAAGTTTGTCAGCCGCGAATTCCAGCGCGAGGCGACACGCATCAAGGTGAACGGCGCGGAGGTGGGCGGCGACGAGTTCATTGTCATGGCCGGGCCGTGCTCGGTGGAGAGCGAAAAGCAGATCATGGAGACGGCGGAAGGCGTTGCCGCCGCCGGAGCCAGGATTCTGCGAGGAGGCGCCTTCAAGCCGCGCACCTCGCCCTACGAATTTCAGGGTCTCGAGCGTGATGGCCTCAAGCTGCTCGCCAAGGCGCGCGAGGCAACGGGACTTTCTATCGTCACGGAAGTATTGAGCGAAAAAGATGTCGAAATGGTGGCCGAATACGCCAACATCATGCAGGTGGGCGCGCGCAACATGCAGAACTTTGCGCTGCTCAAAGCGCTCGGCAAATGCCAGCGGCCCGTGCTGCTCAAGCGCGGCATGAGCTCGACCATCAAGGAACTGCTGATGTCGGCGGAATACCTCGTGGCGCACGGCAACCCCAACATCATGCTCTGCGAGCGCGGCATTCGAACTTTCGAGACGGCCACGCGAAACACCTGCGACATCGCGGCGGTCAGCGTCCTCCATGAACTGACGCACCTGCCGGTGATCCTCGATCCGAGCCATGCTACGGGCAGGCGCAGCCTCGTCCCGTCGCTGGCTCGCGCCGGAGTCGCCATCGGCGCCGAGGGTTTGATCGTCGAAGTCCACCCCTGCCCGGAAAAGGCTTTCAGCGATGGCGCGCAGTCGATGACGCTCGAAACCTTCCGCGACATGATGCGCGACCTCAAGCCTTATATTGAGCTCTGGAAAAGTTCCCGCGTCGCCGCTACCGCGGCGGTGTAAGGGAAGTTCAGTCTTGGTGCGCACTCGCCGACCGCGGAAGGGCTATTTCGTAATCCAGAAGGTGCTGGCGCAATACGGCGCGACCATGGACAACGTCGTGGACGAGATACTCTTCGTAACGGATATGGATTCGGGATTTGCGGCCGTGCCCAAATCCCGCAAGCCACTCTTTCCTGCGGAGGCGGTTGTGGCCAGCACCATCGTACAGATCCAGCGCCTGGCCTTTCCCGAATTGATGATTGAGATTCGGTGTGTCGCCAGAGTTTAGGGGGTCTTGCCGCAGCTTCCAAGGTATAGGCGGACATCGGTCAATTCCTTGGTCAGCATATCCCGCGTCAGGCGGCCGGTCTGCGTGTTTTGCTGGCTGGGACGGTAGGAGGCAAAGAGCCGCGGGAGTCCGCCCGGCAGTTCATAGCTCGCTCCATGCGCAAAACGAAAACTCGCTTTTCTCGGCATGCCCTGCACCTTCGAGACCATGCCCAGATAGGTGTCGAAGGCGATCCTGCCCAATGCCAAGACGGCGCGCACTCGCCCAAGCAAGCGAACTTCTTCTTCGAGGAATGGCCGGCAATTGCGAAGTTCGGCAGGCAGAGGTTTGTTGCCGGGCGGAGCGCACCGCAGGGATGCCGTGATGTAGCAGTTGATGAGACGAAGGCCGTCATGACGGTGCATCGAATCGGCTTGGCTGGCGAAGCCCGCCTCATGAAGGGCACGATAAAGGAATTCTCCCGAGCGATCGCCGGTAAACATGCGCCCCGTGCGATTCGCGCCGTGCGCTGCGGGGGCAAGGCCCAGGATCAAGAGCTCCGCATGCGGGTCGCCGAACCCCGGCACGGGCCTTCCCCAGTATTCCTCTCCGCTGTACATCCGTCGTTTTTCCCGCGCGACTCTGCGGCAATGCTGAATGAGGCGCGCACAGCGTTCGCAGGCAATGATTCTTTCACTGAGCAACTGGAGCGCGCCTTTCCGAGTCGTCATGGAGGAGCAGAATCTCTATACCCGCCAACGCTGCGGACTCAGCGGGTGGATTTGATCTAACAGGCCAGGTCGGCGCGGCTGATCTTCAAGTTATCGCGCGGGGCGAGGATGGTGAGGGCGAGCCGCTCGGCAGAGAGTAATTCCCGCGCCACGCCTCGAACCTGCTCCGGGGTGACGGCGTCGACGCCGGCCGCAATTTCCTCAATCGAGACGTGGCGGCCGAAGTAGGCCTCCTGGCGCGCCAGGTGCGACATCCGGCTCATCGTCGATTCCAGGCTGAGGAGCAGGCTGCCCTTCAGGTAATCCTTGGCGTGCTGGAGCTCGGTGGGCGTGAGAAGCATTTCCTTCATGCGGGCGAGCTCGGCGACGATCAGTCGAACCACTTCGCGAACCTTCTCGGTGGCTGTCCCGGCATAAACATTGAGGCAGCCCGCGTCATGAAACGCGCTGAGTCCGGAGATGATGGCGTAGGCGAGGCCGCGCTTCTCCCGGATGTTCTGGAACAGGCGCGAGCTCATCCCGCCCCCCAGCACGGAATTCATCACGTAAGCCGCGAACCGCCGCTCGTGCGTCTGGTGAAAAGCCGGCGCCCCGATGCATATGTGCGCTTGTTCGAGATCCTTTTTCCGGCGGATCTTGAGGTGCGGATTGGCAATGGGCGGCCGGGTCGTAGGTGCGGGGCGCCCGGCAGGAACCCGCCCGAAAACAGTCCGGGAAAGCTCCGAAAGTTGCTCGTGACGGAGGTTCCCTGCGGCAGCCACAATCAGATTGCTGGGCGCGTAGTGGCGGTGAAAATAACTCACCAGCTCCCGGCGTGTAAGCTGGCCCACTGTCCGGCTCGTGCCCAGGATGGGTCGGCCCAGCGCGTGCCCGCGCCAGTAGGTTTGAGTGAAGATCTCCTGCACCAGATCGTCGGGAACGTCCTCGACCATCTTGATCTCTTCTTTGATGACCTGGCGCTCCCGGTTGATATCGTCGGCCTCGAAGCGTGGATTCTGGACCAGGTCGCCCAGAAT
>JACQNR010000009.1 GCA_016202975.1 Acidobacteriota bacterium | reverse complement strand
GTGCCCGGTGAATCCGATATGTCGAATCTTGCCGGACTTCTTCGCGGCAAGAGCCACTTCCATGCCGCCCGCACTGAAAGTTTGTTCCGGGTCGCTGGGCCGAATGATTTCGTGAAATTGCAGCAGGTCGAAGACATCGGTCTGCAGGCGGCGCAGGCTTTCCTCTGATTTGCCTTGAAGCAGCGTCTTTGGTCTGCCCGTCGCCCTTGGTCATGAGGAGTGTCTTTTCCCGATAGCCGTCGCGCAGGGCGTTGGCCATTCAGGCTTTCGCTTTGCCTTCCTGGTAATCCCAGCAGTTGCCCAAAAGGGTGATGCCATTATCGATGGCCGTGCGCACAATGCGAAAGGCCGTCCGCTCGTCCACAGCCTTGCCGAGATGAAACTCGCCGAGGCCGATGAGCGAAATCTTGTCCTTGCTGCGCCCCAGAAACCTCATGGTCATTTCCCCGGTCTTGGCGAGTGTGGGGTCCGGATACGACAATCCCAAACTGGTGCCCGCCACACCGGCCCCAGCCCTGCCCAGGAATTCCCTGCGATTGTGTTTGCAGTCATCCATTACTTCTCCTTCAATTCGGGAGTCTGTTCCCTTTTCTGGCCTTCACTATTTCAGCCCCATTCGTGCGGATAGTGGCACAGACTCCTGTCGCTGGAGCGCGGGCTATGACCGGTCCGTTAGCTGACGAATCGCCGCTCATCGGGCCGGGCTACAGGGCGCGTGCCATGCGTCCGCAAATTGTGTAATATGGCGCCGTGGCACGCATCACGCTGCGCTGGAAAATCCTCTTTTACTCGGGCACCCTGCTTATCGCGCTGATCGGGGCGACGCTGGCATTCGTCAGCTACCAGGCGGGGCAATTTGTCGATAACCGAATTTCCCAGGACCTCGAACAAGGGCGCTTGCGCATCGACGCGGCGCAGAAAGAGCGTCTTGAAAATCTCAAGTTGACGGCGCAACTCGTCGCGTCATTTCCCGACATCAAGGCGCTGCTCGGAACGAATGACTCGCCTACAGTCCGCGACTTTCTGACGTCTTATCAGGATGCGAACCGGACGACATCACTCCTCATCGCCTTAGATCCGCAAGGCAAAGTCATCGCCCGAACGGATGTGCCGGAAGCGATTCCCGTCCCCGATGCTCAGGCAACCTGGATCAAGACGGCTCTGGAGAATCGCTCGGCCACAGGAATCCTGGTGGCGCCCTCTGGCGTGTATAGCGCGGCGCTTGCTCCCGCGGAAGTGGGTGGGGCGGTCTTTGGTTTTGTTCTCGCCGGATCGCGGATCGACCAGGCGTTCGTCGAGCAGCTTCGCGACGTCAGCAAGAACGAAGTGGCGATTGTCTCCGATCAAATTCTCGGCTCGACCCTGCCCGCGCCCAAGCTGCCGTGGCACACGAGCGCCGATTGGAAGTCCGCCCTCGAGCGGCACGCGGGGCGCCAGGTCGTCGACATCAACGGCGAACACTATATCGCGCAGTCGATACCGCTCGGCGCGGGGGGCGAGGCGCAACTCGTGGCGGTTAGTTTTCAACCCCTCGCCGTCATTTTCCAGTCGCGCGACAAGGCGCTGGAACCTTACCGGCGAATTCAGATCGGTTTGATCGTCCTGGGGCTGGTGGTCACCCTGGCGGGAATTCTGGGCAGCGCGCTGTTCGCGCGGACGGTGACCGCGCCCATCGCCAAACTGGTGGAAGGCACCAAGGAAGTCGCCGCCGGAAACTTTGATTTCCAGCTCGACGTCCGGAGCCGCGACGAAATCGGCGATCTCGCCACCTCCTTCAACGGCATGACGCAGGGACTTCGCGAGCGCGCCGACATGCAGAAGTTTGTATCGCAGTCCACCGTGAACGCCATCCGCGCGCGCACGGCCTCGGGCGGGGGTGCTGGCGAGCGCCGGGTTTTGACGATTTTCTTCTCCGACATGCGAGGGTTTACCTCCATGTCGGAACAGATGGCCCCGGAGGACGTCGTCCAGGTCCTGAACTCCTGCCTCAGCCTTCAGACCGAGCAGGTCAAGAAATTTAACGGGGATGTGGACAAATTCGTGGGCGATTGCGTCGTAGCCCTATTCGCAGGCGAGGACAGCGCGCTGCGCGCCATCCGCTGTGCGGTCAGAATCCATCAGGCGATTGAGTGGTTTAACCAAACCTCTGCGCTGGAGAAACCGATTGGCCTCGGCATCGGAATCGTTACGGGCGAAGTCGTGCTCGGTAGCATCGGCAGCCACGACCGCCAGGACTTTACGGTGATCGGGTCAAACGTCAATCTTTGCGCGCGACTTTGTTCCCTCGCGGAATCGGGCGAAACGCTGATCCCAGAGGACACCTTTAGCGTGGTTCGCGCCCTCGTTACCGCCGACCGACTCGAACCACAGCACGTCAAGGGCTTCAGCCAGCCCGTACCCGTCTATCGTATCACGGGGTTATAGTCGCTGTGGAGGCGATGTCCCCATTGCCGGTCCGGGATATTTGAGAGCCTTCGGCGATGACATATCGCCGCTACAGACTAACGCGGTGCGGCGTCCTTCGTTGGATCGTATGCGGATTTGGGATAGTTCTGGCCGAACTTGTTCTTGTGAGCGAGCTCGACGTACTTGGATTCATCGAGCGCCAGTTCAGGAGCTGAGGCGGCTCCTTCGGCCACCGTGACCTCCATGGACGCGGCTTGGGCGCGTTCGGACCACGCCGTAATCCGGTAACGCCCCGCAGGCAAGTCGAGTTGAAAAGTTCCGGGGCCTTCACGCTGGGTGATGTAAGGAGTGGGTACAACCAAAATGACCGCAGTCATCTGCGGGTGAATGTTGCAGAATACCCGGTAAATAGCGGGCTCCGCGAACACGCGAGACTTTGAACCCCCCGCCCGATAAAGCCCCAGGTCGAAACTCGCCGGCCGCGTCAGCGAAAATACGTTGTGAAAAATGGGATCGAGCTTTGGGAAATCCACCGTCGATCCGACCGGAATGGCAAGAATTCGAGGGTGGAAGGATTTGTTCTGCTGGGCCAGCTTGAAACGTCCTGGCTTGGGAGGGCTGGGT
>JACQNR010000138.1 GCA_016202975.1 Acidobacteriota bacterium | reverse complement strand
TATTATCGTAATTACTAGCAATACGAGCCGTTAAGGAATCATTCAATCCAATCAAGTGAGCAAGGTAGCGTGGAGTTGGGCCTCAACGCCGCGGCGCTTGCCCTCACCCAGTCCGATAAGTCGGACCACCCTCTCCCCGAGGGAGAGAGCTGAGGCAAAAGGTGGGGTATAGTCGTAGGGGCACGGCGCGTGGCGCCCCCGCTTCGCACACGTCGCAACGCGCACGATGTATGTACCACCCGCGAAAAACACTTATGCGGGAAGGAAGTACGGAAGCCGTTTGGGATCGCCCCATCTAGCCTGCAAAGCTCCCGCCAACACGCTGGATAAGTCGTGTTGGGCGCGACGACGGGCAAGAAATTTCCGCCAGACGCGACCACGCCATTCGTTCGCGTAGCAGAGTTCGAAACCTTCCTCGAGGAGTGACTCCAGAGACCCGGGTGGGCAGTTTGGGTGCTGCCAGACCAGATGTTTGGTGTCAAACTTTGCCCAGTCGGTCTCGGTGATACCATATCCGGACTTGAGCTCATTCCAGAGCTGGGTCTGCGGGTGGGGGGTGACGACGGTGATTTGCGTGGTATCCAGCTTGAGCGCCGCCAGCGTTTTCAAATCCGCGCGAATCGAGTCCGGAGTCTCGCTGGGGAAGCCGATGATGTAGTACCCGTGCGCGTAGAGCCCGTCGCGGTGCAGCCGGCCGACGAGTTCTTCCACGGCCTCGGCTTTTTCTCCCTTGCGGATCTGCTTCAGAACATCCTGCTGGAAGCTCTCGATGCCGAACATCGCGCCTTCCATGCCGTGGGCCGCCCAATCGTCGAAGCGCTTCAGGAGAAGGTCGACGCGGGATTGCACGACCCACTTCATTCCGTAACGGGCGAGCAAGTCGATCACGGCCTCAGCATGATGTGGGACGTTCCCGAAATTCTCATCGAGGATGAGCGCGTAGTGCACCCCGTGGCCGCGATAGAAGCGAATCACGGTTTCCAGGGACTCGAGCGGAATGGCTTTGGGTTTCGGCGCAAAGACGGTGGTCTGGCAAAAGGTGCATTGGAAACTGCAGCCGCGCGCCGTAAACAGCACCCCGAGGGGAAAGGGCCACCCGCCTGGCAAGCTGAACTTCACGACGAGAGGCGGATGATGGAGGTGGTCGATCGCTTGTCCGAGCCTCTGGGCCATCGCCTCCTCCCCGTAGCCGCTGAAGACCGCGTCCCAGTTTGACTCGATACTGGGAGTCAGGGCGCCGTAGTTTCCCGCCCAGATCTCGGCGACGCCTGCTCGGCGCGCTTCCTCCGCCATCCGCAGGATGCGATTCGTCTCTTCCAGATAGAACGAAAAGCCGACGACATCCCACCCCTTCTTGAGCGCTTTGGAAAATTCCTGCGGTGTCGGATACTCGAGAATCTCGAGCCCGGGAAGATTCTGGCGGAGGAATCGAAGCCCGAAAGAGATTCGACGCGGCATGCGGAATCGCCAGCGGAGGCGCCGAGGAGCATTCTCGCCAAAGTAATCATAGAATGCCGGCTCACGACATACGGTGGTCAAGAGGACTCGAGCCACGGTTGGCTGCCTCGAACTAATTTAAGCTGACGCCCCACTCAAATTAAAACTCCGGGGAACGGCCACTGTCAACCGGGAGAATGCGGCGGGCGCTGCATTTCATCGCGCCGGTTCCTTAACAGGTTCATGAAAAACCCTTTTTCGTGCTGACTAGGGATATAGCCTATGCTGAAAACAAGGAACTTGCGATTGTTAAAGTACGGCAAAACAAGCGTTGTTTCGACTTTTTCATCAACCTGTTAAACAGCAGCGGGGCGAAGTCCGCGATGGCGCGGCGCCAGACCTACCAAGAGTGCCCCTCCGCGGTTTCCACCCACTTGACATGAATTTGCCTTGAGTCAAGCCAGTCGCGAAGTTTGAGGTTGATGGGAAGAAGCGGGTCATCCTTGCCGAAGGAGACCCAGAGCAAACGAAGCTGTGTATTGGCCTTGGCATCGAATCCGGGGAATTGCTTCTCAAAATCCTCTGTGAGGCCGTCCGCGCTGAACGCCCCGATCCACGCGAAGCGGGTGAGGGCGTTCAAACCTAGCATGAGGGTTTCCGCCCCATCCATAGAGATCCCCGCGATGGCGCGCGATTTGCGGTCGCTTCGGACCAGGTAATCGGATTCGACCGCGGGGATCACTTCCTGCAACAGGCCGTCCCGAAAACGGTCGAAGTTACGCTGGCGGAGCTTCTCGTCGCGAAATACCGCGGCAAAGACCGCCGTGCGCTGCACGATCCCCGGCGCGCCATTGCCGAGCGGCATCACGATGATCATCGGCTTGGCCTTTGCCGTGCGCGATCAGGTTGTCGAGTGACACGTTAGCGTCCCCGACGAGCCACCAGATATCATTGTCACTGTATCCCTGCAAAAGGTAGAGGACGGGATAGCGCATTTTCCTGAGCGCGCCGCAGCCGGGCGGCGTGTAGACGAAATAGTCGCGAAAATCACCGACGATGCCCGAATGATAGAAGTGATGATGAAGCACGCCGTGAGGAACGTTGCTTACCTCCCCCGTGAGCGACGCCGGGCCGGGCATGTGCACCAAATTGTGCGGGTGAAGAAAATTGGGCTTCATCAGGGGATTCAAGGAATCGAGCAGAGTTACACAATCAGCTTCAAACCAGTACTCGTAGTAGTCCGGTTCGAGTGGTCCGGCGGTGACGCTTCAGGCACCCTGGTCATCCTTCTGCATGGGGAGAGCCTGCGGCGAACCTTCCAGCCGCAGCGAGACCGGCTTGAGGTTCGGACCTGCGATCCGGAGAGTCACGCGCCGGTGGGGGTGAACCGCTGGGGATACCAGCTGGGGCGCCTGTTGGGCATTTTCCGAAAACGCTGCGGCAACAAAAGGCAAGATGAGAGGCGCAGCAAGGAGTCTTCCACGTCTTGAATCGTACAGATTTTTCTGTATGTATAGCCCCCTTCTACGGAGTCAATAACGGTGAGTCAGGTCGGATTTATTTTGCCAACCACTTGACCCAGAAAAAGGTCATCGGCGCGCTCGAGGCATTCACGATGCCGTGAATACGATTTGCGCTTGCGTACATGACGCTGCCAGGACCGACTGGGGTGACCTTGCCCTCGATAGAAATCTCCGCGTGGCCGTCAGTGACGATCAAGATTTCCTCTTCGGGATGCGTGTGCGGCGGATGGGGAGCCTGACCGGGCTTGAGTTCGATGCTCCCCACCGACAGCCCCTTGAGCTGATCTGTATTGCCTTCAACAAAGTGTCGCACTTCACCGAACGCCTCGCCCTGCTTGCGAGCCTGATCCTTACTGATGATCTGGTCTGAGACCTGCGAGGCTTTGCCCTGCGCGGCAAGGGCAAACCCCGCGGCAAGTGTTCGAAGTATGACGCGGCGATTACTGGCCTGGAACATGTTCGTTTCCTCCATTCAATCGTTTCAATTGGATTTCAGTTTTGGCGCTACAGGGGCTCCCGAAAGGGCCGCCCACAGCCCCGGAAACCTGCGCCCCATTCAAAGAAGCTGCGACATTCTGGATTGCGGCCACCTAGTCACGCTCGTAGGCGCCCTCGGACCGCTGCAATCCCATCGGGCGTCCCCTCATGTTGTGCCTTCGGGCCTGATGGTCTGCATTTGATTTTTCCAGCTTGCGGAACTTTGCCAGCGCCGCCTGGCTCTCCGGCATCTTCCCCAGCTTTCTATAGACGCCGCTTAGAGCGTATTGATATTGCGGCGCACTGGGCATGAGAGCGATGGCATGCTCGAGGGCTCCGGCCGCCTCAGGCCAGTTTTCGAGCGCTCGGTAGGCCCGCCCGAGCTGGAAATACGCAAGGTCCGATCGCGGGTTAATGGCGAGCGCCCGCTTCGCGTACTCCATCCCCCGGGCCGCGTCCCCGCGCAGGTTATAGTAACTGCTCATATTCACGTAAGGGGCTTCGAAGGGTTTCTGCCGTTTCCGACTGATCTCGATTGCCTTTTCGTAGTTCGCGTGGGCCTTCGTGTCCTCGCCCATGGATTCGAGGGCGAAACCCAAGGCATTATACGCCTCCGCATAACCTGGATTGATCTTGATGGCCTGCTCGAACTCCTCTCTCGCCTTGGCATAGTCTTCCTGGGCGGAAAGTGATCGTCCCAGATAATAGTGCGCTTCCGCGGAATTCGGTTCGATCTGGATTGCGCGTTCCAGCGCGCGCTGCGCCTTATCACACTGGTCCAATTTCGTGAGAGCCCGTCCGAGAAGAATGTGGGACCGCGCATTCTGGTCGTCCAGTTCGATTGACCGTGAGAGCGCCTTAGCGGAATCCTCAAACATCTGGTGGTGGTAGTAGACATATCCCAATAAATAATATGCGTTGGAGGAAGTCTTATGCTGGTCTATATACGACTTCAGGCGACGTTCGAGCCCGCCCAAATGGCCGTCGCGAGCCCATTGTTCGAACTCCTCGATCCGCGCGGCATCGTCCTGCGAAGAACGCGGTGATGGCTGCGTTAGAGAACCGGATGAAGTCCCGCTCGTCGCGCCGGCCGGCGCGTGCCCGGAAGGCTTCAGTTGCTCCCCGAAGCCCGGGTGGCTCATCGTCAGCGCAATGAGGAATGCCAGCAGTTGGAGAGTCGATCTGCACTTACGCGCAGGAATGTGATTTCCCGACACAGGCTCTCTCAGTTCTCCGAAAATGCCCGCCTCGCATTGGGGCTTACACTTCAGCGGTTCGTTCGGCCCTCTTTCAGCCGTCTGCGAATACTGGTTGACGTCGGCTCGGCAGTGCATTCGTACTATCTGGTCCACTTCATCTGAAGGTGCAATTCTCGGGTCGATGCTCCCACCATCGTCAGGTCGTTAGCGTGGCCCTAGTCGAGGAGGCTCGCTCAGTCCGTGCCGTCGATGATAAACCTCTCGATTTCCGGCAGACGCTTAAGGTGTCGCCGCACCTGCTCCATTAAGCGGGGAAAGGACGAATTTCCCCGGTCGGTGTTCATCACCTTACAAACTTCCCAGGAAGGTTGAGCAAACACAAAAACACGATTCCGCCCATCGACAAGGTCGTGAAGTTGAATCTCAAGGTACCATCCTCGGCATGAACCGAGCTTCTACTCAGGCATTCTGTGCGATCAGTTCATCCGTGCGCTTTCGCAATTGCTCTATCAGCTCCCTCGGTGCGCTATGAATGACGTTCTTGAGTTCGTTCGGATCGCTCATCCTGTCGAACAGTTGCTCGTTCTCCCTTGTCTGGGCGGGATAACGCAAATACGTATACCGATCGTTCCGCACCCCCTCCGAACTTGGGATGAATTTGTCCATCTCGGCCGAGAGGTTGTGCAAACCGGACAAATAATGCTCATATAGAAAATCCGTCCGCCACGGCTGGGGCGGCGAAGCCTTTGTCCACAGCGGTAAAAGATTCTCTCCTTGCATGGATGACGGGATAGGTACGCCAGCCAAGGAAAGCATCGTTGGCGCAAGATCTATGTTTAAGGTCGTGGCAAACACATCTTGCGACACCGGCTTTCCCAGGGGGCGAATTATCAACGGCACGCGGATCGAAGCGTCATACCCGTACCACTTGTCCGATAAACCATAATCGCCCAGGAAGTATCCGTTGTCGCTGGTGAAGATGATGACGGTGTTGTCGACCAGCCCCTTCTCCTGCAGAACGGACACGATCCTCCCGATCGCGCGATCGATGCCGGTGGCCAACGCGTAATACTTCCGGACGGAGTCCTGCCAGAGCCAGGGAGTCGAAAAGCGTCCCTGCCAACGACGGCGGCTCTCAGAGGTGCGAATGAAGTCGGGCAGCGTCTGGAATGCCGTCTCGTTCACCGTCGGCCCTTCGGTGAATATTTCCCTGACGTACAAGGCCAGCAGGTCCGGTTCAGCGACATATTCACCCATAATGAGATCGTCCACGTCATTGGCGTGAGGCGCTTTGAAGCTGAGCGAAAGACAGAACGGCTGACTGGCGGGGGTTGACTGAATGAATTTCTCGGCCTTCTCAGCAATCCTCTGGCTGTTATGGTGCTCTCGGTTAACGTCTTTAGGATCGTAATAGTCGTCGATATCCTCAATCACGTCGTATCCGGCTCGATCCTCTGGCGGCACCTCGAGCACGGGGCCTCCGCCGTCTCCGCCCTGATCTTGTGCGTTATAGTCCCCGACACCATACTTGCCGAAGAATCCCGTCCGATAGCCGGCCTTACGTAGCAGTGCAGGGTACGAGTTTCTAGCGAGCAAAGGCGGCAATTTTGTTGAAAAATCCCAAATATTGTGACGGCGCGCATAGGTGCCCGTGAGAATCGATGCACGACTTGCGCAGCAAATGGACGTGGTTACGAATGTGTTGTGAAATCGCACGCCATCGTGCGCCAAACGGTCGAGATGAGGCGTGCGAACACCCTTGTTCAGATAGCCGACGGCGTCGTGCCGCAAGTCGTCGGCGAGCAGGAAGACGATATTTGGGCGCGTGTGATCCCGAGCCCACGCATGGCCCATATGTCCAAAAACATTAGCGGTTCCTAATGCCGCAGCCCCCTTCAATAGACTTCGGCGTGTTGTCAAATGCTGCATAATCCCTCCGTGAGCCATATCCGTGGCGTTCTAGATTGGTGGGCCTCACTTGAATGACACGATTCATGCCGCGAGCCGCTGCTCGCCGCGCCATTCGGGGTGGTCCCCAGGCACTGTCGGCTTTTATAATGCGCGAGATATTCATCGCCGTAGTATGGCCCGTCTGACGTTGGATCGGCCTTAATTGTTTGTGTCGCGTTTGTCATTTCCAAATTTCTTGAGGCTTCTATGCCAGTCACTAAAGGTACCTGATTGGCCTCGTGATGCAGGCAGCAGATCAGCTGCCCCCCTTGCCGTATTTTCGAAACGGATCATGAATTGGGCGCCCATGCGTTTCTGGTCACCCCCCACGCTGGCGGGAATCTTGAATGCAGAACAGAATGGAGCTCTGAGTTCTACCAATCTCATATTACCCCGAGTGGCGTCCTAGGTGGCAGGTCATTTGAGGCACCAGGCGAAGTGCAGATTGGGTGTTGCACCGGGATGAATGGTTTCGTTCTGGATGTGCTGCCCATCGGCGAAAGGTAGCTTGCGTTTAACCGTTTCTTACACTCCGACGCAGGGTCTGTTGAAGGCCTGCTTCCCGGTGCAAGGGATACCAGGTATTTTGTGGTTGACAAAATAGGCAATAAAATGTATATAATAAAGATGAGCAGACACATTCTCTACGTTAGAACCTCCAACGGGCTTGAACTCCCCGTTATCGATGTAACTCAGCCCGCCTTCAATCTTGAGATAACCGAGGACGAGCAAAAAGCCCATATCACCAAATTCCTGGCCGGGTACGAAAGGCACACAAGGGTTCCGCGGTTTCTCCGATCTACGCTGACGCGCTTGGCGCTGCGCAATTCATCGCTTGGCAAAGGTATAGTTTCGGCGCGAGGGACTGTCCTGGGTGCGATCGATACGTATATTCTCAAGCTCGGAGCGGAGAATCTGGGACCCTGGGCGAATTCGATCGACCGCCGCATTGCAGCTTCGCTGCCGGTCCTTGCCGTCCGCTTGCGGCTTCAGGACATGGCGCGGCTGATGGCCGGCTCACTCCTCCCGGCTCTTCGAGCATTCACGGATCGCCCGCTCCACTTCCTGAACCTAGCGGGCGGAACCGCGATTGACTCGCTCAATGCACTCCTCGTTCTGCTTAAGGAAGGCGCCGACCTCCTCGCACGGCCGATCGTGATCGATGTCCTCGATCGTGACAGCATTGGCCCCGAGTTCGGAGAGCGCGTGCTACGAGCGCTCCAGACGGACGGCGCCCCGCTGCAGGGCCTCACAATCACTTTTCGTCACGTCCGGTGGGATTGGCGGGGCGACGGCGCGATTCTCTCGGAAGTCGTGGCCACTGCACGTGCCGCGAATGCACTTGCGATCGCGTCCTCAGAAGGAGGGCTGTTTGAATACGGCACCGACGCCGAGATCATCGACGCGCTAACACGCTTGCGTGATGGAGACTTGGTCGGAGTCGTCGGTTCGATAACGCGCGCCGACGAGCCAGTCCGCCGGTTGCACCGCGACCTAGGGGCAGCCACCCGTCCTCGAGGTCTGGATACCTTCCGCAAGCTCATCGCACCGACGAGTTGGACCGTTAGCCGGGCGATCGAACGCCCATTCAGTGATGACGTGATCCTCTCGCCGTAAGGCGCCTTGGCGCAGGTTCAGGGGGGAGTTGTCGTCCGCAAAAAGGACGCTCCGGCGCTTTCTGGAGTATGACACTCACGCCTCAACTCTCTCAGGTCGATATTGGCGGTGCAAACCCCCCAAGACGGGCTCGGCCAGAACTCTATGGTCGTTCGGAATCTGGTATCCGGAGAGTTGCTTCACCGCGCCGCCTGCTCTCGGTT
>JACQNR010000136.1 GCA_016202975.1 Acidobacteriota bacterium | reverse complement strand
TTCCTTAAATGCGCTGCCGATTGCGGCGGTGACATTACCGGGGCAGGGATAATGCCACTCTGGGTTAATAAAGCTCAAGCCGGCGACCTCGCGCGTAGTCGAGCTAATGAACACCTCTTCCACGGTCGAGAGGTCCTCAGTGGTCAGATCCACTTCGCGAATTTTGAATCCGCTGCCTGGAGCGATCTCCAGCAGGACCTCTCGCGTGATGCCCGCAAGGCACCCGGAGGAGAGAGGCGGAGTGAGAATCTCCCCGCGGCGGACAAGAAAGATGTTAGCAGAGGTGCACTCGGCGAGATGGTTTTTCTCGTTGAGCAGCAATGCATCGTCGAACCCCGCTTCGTGCGCCCGCTGGAGCGAGGCGATGTGCGGAACCCAGGAAAGCATTTTGGCGCCCGCGTAGCTCCCGCCGGAGAATATTCCTCCGGGCTGAAGGGCCAGACGATGGGCGGCGGGCCAAGCCACAAGCGGCCGCGTGAAGATGATCAAGTCGGTCGGGGGCAGGCCATCGGCCTGCGCCCACAACCCGCCCTGATTCTTCACGAAGGAAACGCGCGCCACGCCTTCCAGCTGATGGTTGGCGGCGGCAAGATCCATGATGGCCTTCCGAACGCTCTCGTACTGGAAGGGCATTTCGATTTCCAGCCGCTCGGCGTCGCGCGTGATGCGCGCCCAGTGGCGCTCGAACGCGAAGGGAACGCCGCGATAGATGCGCAGCGTGGTGAACACGCCCCATCCCATCAACAGCCCGGTCTGGCCGGGCGAGAGGTGAACTTCTGTGAGCGGTGCAATGCGGTCGTTGTGGAAGATGAGTGAGTCCATGAGTCCTTTGGGTTGTAGCCGCGGTGCTTTACCGGCGAAATCGCCGAGAATGGGCAAGCGACGATGACGACATCGCCGCTACAGCCGGACTTTCAAACTTGCTCTTCGCTTCCATCGGTCGGTCGTTTACATTGCCCGCATCGGCAGGCTTGAGGCCCAGCGCTTCGACGAGCGGGCGAGCCTTGAGCAGCATTTCGTCGTATTCGGCTTCCGGTTCCGAATCATACACGATGCCGCAGCCAACGTTGAACTCGGCAATTCCCTCGCGGATTGTCATGGTCCGTATGGCGACACTGAAATCCATTTCAAACTCGGGCGAACCCGGGGCGCCCAGGATAATGCCGATGGCCCCCATTGAGACACCGCGTGGGGCCCGTTCGATTTCAGCCAGAATTTCCATGGCGCGAATCTTGGGCGCGCCCGTGATCGAGCCACAGGGGAACAGGGCACGAATGATTTCCGACGCCCCGGCTTGCGGTTTCAATTCGCCTTCGACATGGGAGACGAGGTGAAATAGGTGAGGCAATTGGTCAAGCTGCCACAAGCGCGCGTCAATGGAATCGTAGCGACAAATGCGTCCCAAGTCGTTGCGGAGCAGGTCGACGATCATGACGTTTTCGGCACGGTCTTTCGCGCTCGCGAGGAGTCGCCGGCGTCGGCGTCGATCCTCAGCGGCATCGCTACTGCGCGCCAGCGTGCCTTTGATGGGGCTTGCCAGAATGCGGTTCCCCCGGACGCGGAAGAATCGCTCCGGAGAATTGCTGACAATGGCCGCGTGGGGACTTCTCAGGAAAGCGCGCATCGGCGCGCGAGCGCTCGCGAGGCGCGCGTAGACGTCTTCCGGGGCAAGCCCGTCAAGTTGCGCTGCAAAGCGCTGCGTCAAGTTGGCCTGGTAGATGTCTCCGGCCGCAATGTAATGGCGAATCCGCCCGACATCCGCCACGAAGTGTTCTCTGTCGAAGTCCTGAGTGATCCGACTCGGAGCCCATCTGTCAGGGCAGGGAAGAGACGTGTCGAGCATGGGGAGTCGCTCGATTCGCGGGTAGTAGGCGAACGACAATATCGGAATGTTGCCGCCCGCGTGGATCGGCACCTCCTCAAATTCGCCCGCGAGTTCGTAGCTCATGTACCCGATGGCGGCGCCCCCGGGACAGAGTGCTGCGTGCCGGGCAAGCCAATCGGGGAATTCACGGAGGACTCGTCCATCGCCTTCGATAACGCTCGCTGGGTTGATTGCGCTGATGGCATGGCGTTCGTCGAAGTCCAGCCAGTGCCCTTCGAGGAGGGCGGGCCGCGCTTCAGGGGAAGCGGAAAGGGTGTCGCCGGCGCTCGGCGGGGTCATGATGTCAATATACCACTGGGAAGTTATTTGACGGACCTCTGATCATCCGCGGCGGAGTGGCGAACGGTTGCGCTTACCAATCGACGCGAAAGGTCAGCGGGTGGCGCAGGCGAATGTGCATCTGGGTATCGGGCGGAACATGCACCTCATTTCCCTTAGGGACAAGAAACGAATAGCCCAACACCGCGCCGCCTACGGGCAAGCTCATTCCTAACGCCGCCGTGCCGGCAATCTGAGTCTCGATGGCCGAGAACACCCCCAGCCCCAGCAGTCCGCCGGTAAGACGTTTCCAGGTTCCGGTACTCGTGCCTTTCAGTATGCCCTCGGAATCGACAGAGGTGTGGGTGCGATGCATCGCGTCCAAGCTGGTTAGAAGGGCCGAGATGGGTTGATCGTTGCCGTCCGGCAGGGTAACGAGCTCAAAACGAAGGCCGAGTTCCGCGGGGCGCCGGAGACGTCCAGCGGGCCGAATGTAAGTAATGCGCCCGCCGATCAAGCTTCCGGCCGGAAGAACCACCTGGCCTCCGACGGAGATGGGATGAAGAAGCTGCGCGGCGAAGCGATCGCCGACGTGGTTAACCCCGGAATGAATTCCGGAGAGCAACTGAATGTCCGCCTCGGTCTCGGCTGGGACAACTACCAAGGTCTGCGCTGGATCGTGTTGCAGAGGGGCCGAGAGTTGATCACTCCCAGGCCGCGCGGGGAGTGTCTCGGCCAAGGCCAGAGAAGCAATCCCAAGCAGCGAAACGAGAAGCAGGTATATTTTCCGCATCGGAGTCGACTCCTTCGGCAGATTGGGCACTTGTCCCACAGTTTATAGAGCACCAGGACGGCGTCCAGGAAATTCACAATCCATCCGCCGGCTGGCGGACCATGTTTGCCCGAGTGCCCGAATGCCCCTATTGTCGCTCCGCATGACTTTGAAATCAAGCGAGACCGCGCGGCAAAAGAGCAGCCCAAACCGCCAGTGCCGCATCGACGCTGTCGGCAGCGACACCGCGGCTCTGGCAATCCGGATTACGTGCTCTTGGCTGACCACGCTTGGCGCGTTAAAGAAAAGTTGGAACGGAACCAGTCAGCGGACCGGGCTCGAAACGATCGACCCGTCCTTACCCGACCTTCATAACCTTGTCGGCCTGAGGACCTTTCTGACCTTGCACGATGTCGAACTCGACAGTGTCGCCTTCCTGCAGGGTCTTGAATCCTTCGCCCTGGATGGCGGTGTAGTGAACGAAAACGTCCGCTCCCCCATCCTGGCCGATGAAGCCGTAACCCTTGGCGTTATTGAACCATTTCACTTTTCCCTGAAGTCTTGCCACTTGCGTTCCTCCTTGAGCTGCTTTAGGGACTGCCGAGCACCGAAAGGTCAGAAAAGCAAAAAGCCGAGAATCCGCTCGGACTCTCGGCCACCTCACTACGTTCCACGTACCGTTGCGAACACCCAGCAAGCTCCCGCTTGAGATAGATAACCGAGAGGCCACAACTTGTCAAGGGGGATAGTAAGATTTTTGTCATGGGTAGGGATGGGCGTCAGCCCAGCGGGCGATTTGAAAGAAGGAGCCATGAAAGGCCAACCAGCGTTTTCCCGTCGCGGATACGGTTTGCCCGCAGCTTCTTGCGCAACTCGCGCAGAGGGAAAATGCGGGCCTCGATTCGCTCGTCAGATTCGGGTTGGGCCTGGCCCGGTGTGAGTCCAGTGGCCGTGACCAGGTGCATTTGCTCAGCGACAAAGCCCGGAGTCGGGAAGAAGCTCATGATCCGGCGGAGCCGGCGCGCTCGGTAGCCGGTCTCCTCCAGCAATTCGCGCCGGGCGGCCTTCAGGACGGATTCGCCAGGCTCCAGCCCTCCCGCTACAAGTTCCCAGAGGCTCTGACCTGCGGCGTAGCGAAACTGCCGAACGAGCAAGACACGGCTTCTCGGGAAAAGCGGGATGACAACCACCGACCCGGGATGAGCCACGATCTCCCGGGTGGCTTCCATTCCGCCGGGTTCGATGATCCGGTCGAGGCGCAACTTCACCACCCGGCCTTCATAGAGCATCCTGCTGTCGAGAACCTGGGCACATCGCTTCATCCATCGATCCTTCGAGATAGACCGTCAATCACAAATCTGTCCGAAATGGGCACCCGCGAGGGAGCGCACATCTCCACCCACACACTCTCAGTCATGTCTTTCGCCGGGAATCAATTCGTTATGTCAAACTTTTCGATCAGTATCTTCGCGTCTTTAGCCTCTTCCTTGGCCTTCAGGGAGTCGCGATACTGAATCAGCTTTTCCTTCAGCTTGGCATAGGCGTCGCGTTTCGCGCGGTACGTTTCGATATCCTTCTTCGGGGTGGAGGCATCTTTGATGGCCTGGTCAAAGCAGGCAGTCGCCACATCAAGGATTCCTTCCGACAGATTCAGTTTGCTCAGGCAACTTCGATGATGATACGCCCGCTGGAATTCTTCGAGCTTCTCTTTGTGGATTGTGCTGACAAGTTCGGCGAGACTCTTTTGATAATCGGCCACCATCGATTCTTCATCGGAGCAAGCTTGAGACTGCGATTTTTTGTCCTCGGCAAGGCCGGAAACAGCGCCGGCCAGAAAGAGCAGGAGGAAGAGGATCGTCCCTTTCTTCATGGCAGCACCTCCAGGTGCGCTTTGGACTCGGCCCCGGATTCGCTTGGGATGGGCTGGGGGGAAGTCCCCTTGCTGGTCGGATAGTATCACGAAGCAGCGGTGAACCGAACAGAAGTTTGATTCCGCTTGCCCTGGCTATGGAACTCGAGAGAAGAATGACTTGCACCGAAGTGATTGGCTTGTAGCGATTCCGGAAATGTCCAGGCAGAGTGAGCGCGGCAACAGTTGCCGCGTGTTTACTGTATGATAGATAGACTTATGGCATTTTCCACGAAGTTATTTGCTAATCCTTCTTGACAAACGCGGCGGCTCTATCCATAATGGCGTCGGTGTTTCGCCAGACGAGTGGTGAATCTGCGGATAGCCTCTCGGCACCTTTCCAAGTCACACACGCGACGCTTGAACACTCATGAGCAGGGGCATGGGGACGTTCCGCGCGCGATTCTATCAAAACTTGAACGATTGAAATAGCGGGTTCGGCTAGAAACCGGACTGGCTCTTCCATTCATTCTGGTGACTCAAGGAGGAAGGTATGAAGAAAGGTTCCCTTCTCGCGGCTGCGGCACTCTTTTTGCTTGTTCCCGCGGCCAGCCACGCTCAAATTTTCGCGGGACCATCCAACGTAACCCTTAACGCGTCCTTGGCCGAATCGCTCAGCGTCAGCCTCACCGGCGTGAGCACGGTCAACTTCACACTCGCTGCCGGTGCTGCCGCCGCTGGCGACAGTTCGGTGGGCATTCAAACCGGCTGGGTGCTGAAGCCCGGCAAAACTCACGTTAAGCTCGTGGGTTACTTCGACACGACCAATGCACTTACCGATCCCGGACCGCCTTCGGCCAGCATCGAAACGCAGTATGTGTTCGGGCGCGTCACCACGGGATCGCCTACCGTCTTCACCGCATTTACACAAGGGCCGACTGATGGAGTTGGGATAGCGTCAGCGTCGCTACTTCTGTTTGATGAGTCGATCACGGGAATCAACAAGAACAAAACCCGGACAGATGATCTGGATCTCCAGATTGATCTGACAACCAATCTACAACAACCCGCGGGTGATTACACGGGCGTGCTCCATATCCGGGCCGTCGCGCTCTGAGTCGGCTGGGGTGCTCGATGAAAGTCCGCCTTCAATCCGGCCGGATCCTCCTCCGAATTCTCTTGCTCTGCGTCGCAGGGTGGGGAGTGGTCCGCCCACTCCACGCGCAGGCAATCCGGCCGGTCATCGCAGAATACAATGAAAAAGCGCGCGGCCGCTTCGACTTGGTCAACGATTCGCTCATTCCCCTGAACGTGGTTCTGGAGACAAAGAGTTTTTCCGTTGGCGAGGACGGTTCGCCCACCTTTCGGCCTCTTGATAAGAGCATTCACCTGAAACTGTCGCAAATGAGCTTTCGAATTCCACCCCAACAGACCTATTACGTCTTCTATGAGGCCACCGCGCCTCACTATCCAGCCTGGTTCGTAATCTACGCGTCCTTTTCCGGATTGCCGCAGCAGTCGGGCTTGAACGTTCAGGTGGAGTTGCCCCACACCGTCTATATGGGCCAGAAGGTGGCTCTGACCCGGGATGAAGTCCAACTGGGCAAGGCCGAGTACCTTCCGGGTTTGAAACAGGTTCAGATCGAAATCAAGAACATCGGAGACCGGTTAGGACGTGTCTCCGAGGTCGAGGTGCGGGGTGACCGTGAAAAGACGGCTTATTCGGGATTCCCCTTAATGCCTGGGAGTCGGCGAAGAGTGACCGTCGAATGGAAATCGAGTGTTCCTCCCCAGAGGGCCATCGTCCAATTCAAGAACTTCAAGATTGAAACTCCGCTCCAGGAGCGCCGGAACTGAAGGTTTTTGCCGAATCGCTCTCGCCTATCTCACGCTTTACACCCCGCACCCAGAGCCTTTTTTTCCTTTTCAGCCTCCTTGTCATAACCTTTGCAGTGGCGGAGCGCGCTTCGGGGCAAATCTTCAAACTCGAGGCCGGCACATCCTCCCTCTATCAGGCGCACGGGGGTTCGGTCGGCTTCCACACCAAGAACTACGATGGTTGGGTGGGCGCCGGGAGTATGGACGGGGTGAGATTCGGAGCCTTCATGCGGACCAAGTGGCGCGGCTCGACCCTCAGTTTCGGCGATGACGCCATCCCATTTCGCCTGGGGACGGACGTCTTTGACACCAGCCACTACTTTATGGGGCGGGGGGTCGGCTTGCTGCAGACCCGGGGAGCGACCCGCATTTTCAGTTTTGCCGGAGCGACTTCGCGCGGCACGGGCACGCCTTACTTCCGCGCGGGCGAGGCCGAAAAAGGGGTTGGGCTGCTCTTTCTGGACCACCAACTTAGCCCCAAGCTGAACCTCTTCTCCAGGAATGTTTTTTCGAGCCGCCAGTCGTCTATCGCCGGACTGGAATGGCAACGGCAGACCGGTATGCGCGCTTCGGTGGCGGGTGGGATGGGTGCGAATCAAGGCTACGGCGCGACGAGCTTCACGATCGATCGGGACCTGTACACGCTTAAAGCCGCCTATATATACGCCGGTGATAAGTTCCGGCGAATTACCGTGCAGCAACCGGTTTCCTCGGAAGTGGATCGGGAAAACGTGATGTTCACCCTCCGGCCAACCCCTTCGCTTGCATTTACCGTGGGCCGACAGGGTTTCCTCCAGCCGTTCACCGAGAGCAGTCAGACGGTGCGCGGCTCGATCAACCAATACGCCGCAACCTACTCCTCAGGGCGCTTGAGCTTGACCAGCACCCTGTTCGATTCGCAGGTGATGGGCATGTCGAGCCGTGGCGCCTCGTTTTCGGCCGGCCGGGACATTTTCTCCCGCCTTCATGTGACCGGCAATTACCTCTGGAATCACGCCGGCGACTATCCTTCGTTCACAAGTCTATTAGGCACCTTTCGCGAGACGATCTCGCCCCGGCTGAGTTTCCTGCAGAATGTGACCCACTCCCCGGGGCAGACGAATGTGTCCTTCGGAGGAAGTTTTGTTTCCAACCACATCACGGTGCGAGTCGAGTACCAGACCCTCTACCTGCCCTTTCTGACCGGCAATCAGTTCAAACAGGCTTTGGTGCTCATCTTCCAGTTGCGACCCTTTGGAAACTACAGTTTCAACGTGGGCAGCTATGTGACGCCCGACGGGCGTGTCAAATACACGGCTTATGGCGGCACCTATATGTATCGCGGGGCGATGGGGGGAGCGCCCGGACCGATGACCGCTGTCTCCTTCCACAAATACCTTGTCCAGGGAAAGGTCGTGGATGAGGCCGGGAAGCCGATACGGGGCGCGGCGCTTCGCATTGATGGCGATGTGGTTTTCTCCGATTCCGATGGTGTCTTCCTCTCGAGGCGCCGGCGTTCGGGCATGGTCAAACTGGAAATCCTCCTCGATCAATTCATCACCCCGGGAAAATTCGAAGTCATTTCAGCGCCATCCCCGGTCAAGTCGGAGCCCGAGGATTCCGCCCACGAGATTAACGTCGTTTTGCGCCGCGTTATCCCTGCGTCACGCCGGAATTCCAAACCTGTAGACTCCCTAGCCGTTGACCAAAGGCCAGACACGGGTCTCACGGGCAGACACCCTGTCCGCGAGTCGGTCGCGCCCCTCCCTCGCGACAAGGAGATTGCGCAACTCCCCATAACCACAAATCGTAATTTAGACTTGCTTATTCCCTTTGAATTCTGCAAGATATCCGTGAAGGGCAAAAACTCAGATCAGCAGTTCCTGAATTCGCGCATTGCTTCGCCGATGGCGCAGGGTGGAGGGCCCGTTGCATCGGGGAAGGTGCGTGACGTTCCGCGAAGGGGAGGAACGAAGAGTGTTCAGGGCGCCAGTAATCATCCTTCTGCTCGGCATGTTGGCAGGGCCCACGCACGTGTCCGCCCAAGTCGGGTCAAATACCGCGTCCGTAACGCTCATCGCGCGCGTTCAGGAGACGTTCGCCCTGTATCACGCACCGCTGCCGGGCACCTACACCGAAGGCACCGAACCGTCGCCAAATCCCCCAGGCGTGCAAGTCGTGCTCGGCTGGCGGCTGCTTCACGGAAGGAGCTTCCAGGTCGGCTACGAGCTGGCAGTTGAATCCGACCAGCAACCGACAACTCTGGCCTCGGGGGTGGTAGTCCCCAGCCAAATTCCGACCGTGCCTCCTCTACAATCCTTCCTGCCTTCCGTTCCTACTCACCCAGCCACGATGGGCGGTTGGGGGAATTCGGAGACCGATCCTTCGGGAGTGGCGGGTTTTTTCCTTTTTATCCCTCCCAGCGGACAGTCGAAGGGCTCCACCCTCCACCTAAGAGCCATCATTCTTTGAGCAGATTACCCGGCCAACCGGTTGCGGGCCTGCACGAGGGGCAAGCTCGCTGATATACTGTCTGCGCCGCTTCCTGCAAATCGAAGGAGGAGTTTGGCCGGATGAAGATTTCAGCGCTAATCGTGGATGACGAACAACCCGCGCGCGACGAGCTGGCCTACCTGCTGAAGAGCCTCCCGGACGTGGAGGTGGTTGGACAGGGGAAGAACGGCGTGGAGGCAGTGAACCTGATCCGCGACCTCGCCCCTGACGTCGTCTTTCTCGACGTCGAGA
Source organism: Acidobacteriota bacterium (assembly GCA_016202975.1). Taxonomy (GTDB): domain Bacteria; phylum Acidobacteriota; class Terriglobia; order UBA7540; family UBA7540; genus JACQNR01. The sequence continues at coordinate 4,428 of JACQNR010000136.1, read as the reverse complement.
TGCCCGGTCTCAACGGCTTAGGAGTGGTGAAGAAGCTCCTCGACCGCAAGGGCCGCATCCCTTACCTCATCTTCGCCACAGCTTACGATCACTATGCCGTCCAGGCTTTCGAGGTCAATGCCATCGACTACCTGCTCAAACCCATTGCCAAGGGAAGGCTGGAGAGGGCAGTTGCGAAAGTCCGGCGAGAACTTGAGGGGGCCGCGCCTCTGTCACAAAAGCTCGACCGCCTCGTCCAGCTCGTTGAAGGCCGACCGGTTCCCCAGAAATCGAAGTTGCTGATGAAGTGTGCCGGGCGGTTCGTGCTCGTCGATTCGGACGAGATAATCTATGCCAGCATCCAGGATGGCGTCATTACGGTGGTTACGCGCGATGCCGAAGGTGAGTCGAATTTCCGAACGATCGAGGAATTACAGAACAACCTCGATCCCAGCGCATTCTGGCGGGTTCACCGGTCATTTCTCGTGAACATCAATCGCATCCGGGAAGTCGTTCCCTGGTTCAAGAGCTCCTACCAACTGAAGATGGACGACCGCAAGCAGACTGAGGTCCCCGTCAGCCGCGCCCAGACGCGCAAACTCCGGGAATTGTTTAATCTCTAAATTAGTTATTGGGACTTGAAAGGGTTAGAGAACGTCTATCGCCCTCTCCTCTGGAAAAATTCTACGAGGGTCTTTACCAGTCCCGGGATGGTCGATTCCGCCGCTTCGACGGTGACTTCGAGCCCCAGCTTCCGAACTGTGTCCGAAGTGATGGGGCCGATGGATGCGACGGTCACTCCGTAAAGAACTTGCGATAAAGTCCGATCTGGGAAAAGCCTCGCGAGATTCAATGCCGTGGATGAGCTCGTAAAAGTGATGGCATCCGGGAGGGGATTCATGAGTAGTTCCAATTCACCCGGAGGCAATTCGGGTACAACCGTTTCGTAGGCCTCGATGACCTCGACGCGAGCACCGCGTTCCTCAAGCGCCCTTGGGACAAGGTCGCGAGCCACTTTGGCTCTCGGAATCAGGAACGACTTGCCACGCAGATCCCGGCCGGCAAGAGCGTCCAGTAAACCTTCGGCGCGGTAATCCTTGGGCACGAAATCCACCGTGATTCCCGACTTCCGGAATTCGGAGGCGGTGGCCGGGCCGATGGCGCCGATGGTCAAACCTTTCAGATTGCGCACGTCGCGGCCGGCAATCGCGAGCCGCGCCAGGAAGTTGCGGACTCCGTTTGCGGAGGTTACCAGGAGGTATTGAAACTCCCCAAGTTTCCCTATGGCTCGGTCCAGCGGCGCCCACGATGCCGGTTCGCGAATTTCGATCGTGGGGATTTCAATCCCCTCTGCCCCGAGCACTGCGAGTGCGTCGCGCAGAACGCCAGCCTGCTCCAGAGTCCGCGTAATCACGATCCGCTTCCCGAAAAGAGGAAGGCGCTCAAACCAATTGAGCTGTTCACGAAGTTTCACCACTTCTCCCACGATAATGACGGTGGGCGGAGTCAGGCCCGCGGCGCGCGCGGCGATGTCTTCCAAGGTTCCCACCACCACCTGCTGTCCGGGACGCGTCCCCCAGTGAATGACCGCAGCGGGCTCCTGCCGTGATCGGCCCTGGGCGATCAGGCTGGACGCAATGAGGGCGAGGTTTCGTGTGCCCATGAAAAATACCAGGGTGCCTTGACCAAGCGCCGCGAGGTCCGGGGGAGAGTCATCGTGGGCTGCCACGAAGCTGACCGAGGAAGCGATCTCCCGATGCGTTACAGGAATGCCCGCGTAGGCGGGAGCAGCGATTCCCGAGGTGACACCGGGCACAACTTCGAATGGAATCCCCGCATTGACCAGGGCCAGGGCTTCCTCGCCTCCGCGTCCAAAGACAAACGGGTCGCCGCCCTTGAGCCGCCCGACAATCTTGCCCTCGCGCGCCTTCGAAATCAGGAGCGCGGTGATCTCGTCCTGCGGGCGCCGTGGTCCACCGCCGCGCTTGCCCGCGAAAATCTTCTCGGCACTGGGCTGGCAGAAGCGAAGCAGCTCGGCAGCGGCGAGGAAGTCGTAGATGACACAATCCGCGTGCTCGAGAATCGCCCGTCCCTTGAGAGTTAGGAGTCCCGGGTCACCCGGTCCTGCGCCGATAAGATAGACTTTGCCTGGCATAGAAACTGTGGTCCATCAAACACCGGATGGCGTTACATCAAGTGTCGACTGAATTCAATATTTCGCGTGCCCCCTGGCTGAGCAGGTCTTCCGCCACCCGGACACCCAGCCCTTCGGCATTCTCAATACTGTCCTTCCCTCCGGACCGAATCACGATATCACCCTGAAGCCCTGCGACAACGCCTTGCAGGGCGAGTTGACCGCTTTCGGCGACGGCGTGTGCGGCGATGGGCACCTGGCATCCGCCGCCCATATGCCGAAGCATCGCGCGCTCGGCGCGGACCGCCCAATGCGTGGGCGCATCGTCGAGAGTCTTCACTGCACCAACGGTTTTGTCGTCGTCCTCGCGGCACTGGATGGCGAGCGCGCCCTGCCCCACTGCCGGGCAAATCTGGCTGGCCTGAAAATATTCTGTGATTCGTGCCCGCCAGCCCAGGCGGTGCACACCCGCCGCAGCCAGAACAACGGCTTCGCAATCACCACGGTCGAGCTTGCGAAGTCGTGTGTCCAGGTTTCCGCGCATGGAAACGATTTCCAGATCGCTGCGGAGCAGTCGCAGTTGCGACTGGCGACGCAGGCTGCTAGTTCCGACTCGCGCGCCGCCCTGAAGCTCGCCCAGCCGCTTGCCGGACGCCGCGATCAATACGTCGCGCGCATCTTCTCGCTTCGGGACTGCAGCGATGATGAGGCCAGTGGGCATGTCCGCCGGCAAGTCCTTCATGCTATGAACTGCCAGCTCCACCGACCCCGCGAGCAGCGCTTCCTCAATTTCCTTGATAAAGAGCCCTTTGGTTCCGGAAGCCGTCAGCGGAATCTGCTCGAGTTTGTCGCCCGTCGTCTTGATGATGCGGATGTCAACTTCGTGGCCCGCGGAGTTGAGTTGGTCTTTGACCCAATTCGCCTGCCAGAGGGCGAGCTGACTCCCGCGTGTGCCGATGGTGAGTTTCATAACGACAGTGACAAGTGACGAGTGACAAGCGGGAGTCAGGAACCAGAATTCAAAATTCAGGATTAGAGTCTACTGTCGCACTTGAAGGCGGCCAGTACTTCCTGCTCGTCACCGGTCACTTGTCACTCGTCACTTCTTCTATTGCCCCACCCCGAACATCTTCCGCACCAACTCCACGAGCGTTCCGTGTCCCGGCTCACCCGCGCCGTTTTTGAGCTCGGTAATCGGCCCATGCAGGATTTTGTTGACGATCCCCCTGGTGACTGCGTCGACGGCCTCGCGTTGCTCGGGCGTCAGGGCATTTAATCGGCCCCGATGCCGTTCGAGTTCCGATTCCCGAATGCGGTGGAGCCTCTCTTCGATGGCGATGATGGTGGGAGCGACTTCGCGCGAGGCGAGGCGTTTCAGCATCTTCTGGACTTCCTGCTGCACGATCTCCTCCGCCCACACGGCTTCACGCTCGCGTTGCTTCTTGTTGGCGTCGACAACCTGCCCGAGGTCGTCAATATCGTACACAAAGGCGTTATCAAGTTCATTGACCGCAGGATCGATGTCGCGCGGAACGGCGATGTCCACGAAAAACATGGGGCGATTGCGCCGCGCGGAGAGGGTTTTTTCCACCTGGCTCTTGGTCAGGACAAAGTGCGGCGCGCCCGTCGAGCTGATGACGATGTCGGCCTTGGGCAGATGGTCGGCTAGTTCCAGATAGGGAATCGGCGTGCCCTTGAAGGCCTGGGCCAGCTCCGCGGCGCGGTCGGGGGTGCGGTTTGTCACGTAGATGGCGCTCGCGCCGCTGCGCAGAAGGTGCTTGGCGGCCAGTTCGCTCATCTTCCCCGCGCCCACGACAATAATCGTTTTCCCCTCAAGATTTCCGAAGATTTTCTTCGCCAATTCCACCGCGGCGTAGGATACCGAGACGGCGGCGTTGCCGATGGCCGTTTCATTGCGGACGCGTTTGGCGACCGCGAAGGCGTGCATCACCAATTCGTCCAGCATGCCGTGCATGGCTCCGGCCTCGCGGGCGATCGCGTGGGCGCGCTTCATCTGTCCGAGGATTTGGGGCTCGCCGACGAGCATCGAGTCGATGCTGGAGGCGACGCGGAACAAGTGCTGGACGACCTCGTGTTGGTGGCGCCTATAGAAATATTTCTCGTAGGCGCTCAGGTCGCAATGATGATACTCGGTAAGAAACGACCGGAGGGCGGGCTGGACGTCGGCCTGGTCCTCGGCGCTCACCACCACTTCCACCCGGTTACACGTGGATAGAATCATCCCTTCGGTAATCCCCGCACGGTGCACCAAATCGGAAACTGCCGGTCCGAGTCGCGATTCGTCGATATTCATC
>JACQNR010000132.1 GCA_016202975.1 Acidobacteriota bacterium | reverse complement strand
CTTTGAAACGGTCCGCGGGGACGTGATAACCTACCGGTATGCCAATGACTTTACTGGACGCCCAGCCCGAGAAGCCCAAAGGCGTCCTGCGCCGCTACCTAGTACTGTGGATCTTGCTGGCGGTGGGATCGGGCGCCATCCTGTTCATTCTTTTCCGCAACTACAGCGAGGAGCGCGCCGTGTCGCGCTTCCTGGCCGCGCTGCAGCAAGGCCAATACCGCGAGGCGTACGAGCTCTGGCAGCCCGGCCCCTCCTATACCTACGAAGATTTCCTGGGCGGGTGGGGCGAAAAAGGCGACTACGGAAAGATCCGCGAGTTTGAGATCCTGGGCTCGCGATCAAAAGGCTCAAACACGGTCATTGTGGTCGTGCGGATTAACAGGGGGCAGCCGACAGAAATTCTCGTCGACCGGAAAACCAAGGGGCTCGCCTACTCTGTGTTCTAGGCAGAAGCTTATGCGGATCAACGCCGGTCGGCCTTTGGGCTGCTCTGGTCCACCCCCCTTGCCACGGCTAGCCTGAGGGGTTATCCTCCCAATCGTCAATAGTCAAACACCCTGGACGGAAACGTGTCTGGATTCGCACTGCGGCTCAGTTCTTCCGTTCGCATGCTAGCCGCGATTCTCGCGGTCGCGCTGGGAATCGCACCCTGCCTCAGGGCAAGCGCCACGGGAGCTCTGGATGGCCGCGTGCTTGATCCCCAAGGCCGGAGTGTCGCTGGCGTCGAAGTCATTCTCATCCCGATCGAAGGCGAAGTTGAATATCGCAAGCTTTCGGACGAGGAAGGCAGGTTCCATTTCACGTTCATTCCTGTGGGGCGTTTTCACCTGGAGGCGCGCGCACGGAATTTCGAAAATGTGGTCGCGGACGTCTCCATCTTTTCCGGGCAGGCTACGAGCGTCACCCTGCGATTTCCCACTGTGGCGGGCAATATCGACCGCATCGAAGTTCATGCCACGCCGGCGGCGCTCGACACGCGCACCTCGTCCGTGCAGTCGAGCCACGGACCAACGGAGATTTCCAGGATTCCGGGCGCCAGTGACACCTTCAACGCGTTGCTCGCCACCACCAACACCGCCTGGTATTCGCAGGAGCACCTTCATATTCGCGGCGCCCATCAGGTCGGTTACCAGGTGAATGGGATCGAGGTGCCGGACCTCTCGCTTTTTGGCGCCGTCACGCCCTTCATCGATCCGCGCAACACCAGGTTTGCGGAGGTTACGACCGGAGGCCTGCTCGCCGAATACGGCAACCGCACCGCCGGCGTCGTGAATGTCATGTCGCGTTCGGGATTTGACCGCAAGACCCGCTACGGGGACGTGGAGCTCGCCGGGGGATCTTTCGGGCGGGGGTCGGTTTCCGGGGCGCTGGGCGGGCGCGTGGGTGGGAAGTTCGCCTATTATGTGCAGACTACGGCCCTCGCGAGCGACCGTGGCTTTAATCCGCCGCCGTCATTTCTGACTCCATTTGATCTGAATCACAACGGCCAGTGGGACATCCTCGACGCGCCGGTTTCGCAGACCGTTCACAACTTCCGCCGCACGATGCAGCCCTTCGCGACCTTCGACTACCTCCCGACGTCGCGAGATCGCATCAACCTGACCCTAGGTGGTTACCGCACCGACCTTCAGGTTCCCAACACCTACGCGCAGGAATTGGCGCAGCGCGATTACATTCAGCTCGAGCGCGACCAGTTTCAGAACTTGCGCTGGGAGCGGACGGTGAGCAGCAATACGCTGATCTCGATGGCCGGCTACCATCACTTCAACAGCGTGGAAGTCCGTGGGCAGTGGGATGAGCCGCAGAATCCTCTCGCTGGGGACCACCGGCTCGCGAATTACTACGGAGGCCTGGGCGAGCTGGCGTGGAATCACGGGCGGCACCTGGTGAAGGCCGGAGTACAGGTTTACGGCGTCGCGCTGCGCGAGGACTTCGTGGTGTTTCCCAACCCGCTCGGTCCACAGAGCGTCGTCGCGCCGTTTCACAGCGGCGTCCCTTCGCGAGCCTTGCAAGAGTCCGGCTATTTGCAGGACCAGATCAACTGGTCGGAGCATTGGACGATCAGCCTGGGCGGCCGACTCGACCTTTTCCAGGCGCGCTACCAGAGGCAGCATGGGGGCGCGCTCGGTCAGTCGGACAGGTTCTTCAGCCCGCGCCTGGGCGTGGCGTATCGAGTGGGCGAGTCGGATACCGTGGTGTTTGCGAATTTTGCCTACCTTTATCTTGCACCCCCCATCGAATACTTGGAGCTGCCTGCCGATGCAGGATCAGCGACGAGCGCGTTTCCTGCCGGGTTCGGCTTTACTCCCACCCGGGCCGAGAAAGACATCCAGTACGACGTGGGCGTGCGATTTCTTGCGCGCGGCTTCCGTGTGCGGGTTAACCAGTGGTTGAAGCGGCAGGATGATTTCCTTGACCACGCGCAACTCCGCCAGTTTTCCGGCACCGGCGAGTTGATCAATCCCAATACCTTCTTGCCCGTCAACTTGACACGCGGGCGAACCCACGGGGTGGAGGTTCAAGTCCGCGCCCCGCGCTACCACGGGCTCAGCGCGTTCGGGGGCTACTCCCTGAATTACGCCCAAGCCATCGGCGGCCGCGTGGGAGGATTCATGGAGGGAGAGCCACCCGAGTCGAGTTACTTTTCCCTCGATCACGATCAACGTCACTCGGTAACGGCTGGTACAACGTACGATCTCGAGCGCTGGGGCGCATTTGCCACTGCGATCTTTAATTACGGAAGTGGATTTCCGGATGCTTCAGAAGACCTTCTGGCCCCTTACTTCGGAGGTGCCCCTACGTGTGCAACCTCCCGATGCCGCCTGCCCGGCCACTCAACGCTTAGTTTTTCCGTGGGTAAGAAGCTCTGGAAGGGGTTCGGTGGCCGGTTGGAATTCGAAAATGTTTCGAACCGCGTTTACCCCATCAACCTCGGGAGCGAATTCAACGGCTCTCACGTATCTGCCCCCCGCACGATCACCGTGCGCCTCAATTACGATTTCTAATCAAAATTGAATAATGCGCGGACAAGAAATTCCAAACTCACGGTACTTGTCGTGGGTGACGAGAATCAGGCGTCGACTTCCAGGATGATCTTGCCGCAACATCCGGAATAACTCAAATTTCATACTCGTCCCAAGCGCCAAGTCGAGGGGCAGCTCGTCCGAATCATACATTTGGGGACGACTGCCGCCTTGCATCAACCCCTGGCATTTGTCTTCTGTTTTCGTGTCTTCCATGCTGGATGGTTTGCGGCTTGCACATCCTAGCGAAAAGGCTCCGCGCCGGCCACGGCCTGAAGCAGTTCCTGGAAAGAGATTACGGAGGTGCCGAACTTGAGCACGACTCGCCCCCCCGCGGCATTGGCCAATTCCGCCGCGTCCTTGAGATTTCCCCCGACGCTCATGGCCAACGCGAGGACTGCAATCACGGTGTCTCCGGCGCCGGTCACGTCGTATACCGGCCGGGGGACGCTGGGGATCTCGCGAACCTCTCCGCTTGCTTCGAACAACGTCATGCCCTCGGCGCCGCGCGTGATCAGCATGTTTTGGCAGCCGAGCTCCGCCATCAAGCGGCGACCGCCTAAAGCCCGCTGCCTCGGGTCGCGCAGGGGGACGCCGGCCATCAGTTCAGCCTCGCGCAAGTTGGGCGTTACGAGCGTTGCGTCGCGGCAGATCTCTTTATTCTCCGGCTTGGGATCGACAAAAATAGGCAGGTGCCGACGGCGGGCCAATGCTACGATTTGTCCATAGAGTTCGGTTGTAACGGTCCCTTTGTGATAGTCAGATACGATCAACCCCTGCAGTTGTCCGACCATGCTCGCGAAGCGGCGGAGCAGCGCATGGGTCGCACGCGGGCCGATGGCCACCGGATTCTCGTAGTCAAGGCGAAGCAACTGGTGCTGGTGCGCCACGATTCGAACCTTACGAGGTGTCACGCGACCGTCTTCTTTGACGAGGGTCACGGCGCTGATCCCTCTCTGCCGCAGAAGGCTTGAGAGTTTCTCACCACTCTTGTCCCTACCGATGACGCCGAAAGGGATTGCGCGCCCTCCAAGCGCCGCAACATTTGCCGCGACATTCCCGGCTCCGCCGGGAAAGAAACCTTCCGCCACGCCAGGATTTGTGATCAGCACGACGGGGACGGGTGCCTCTGGAGAAATGCGCGTGGCTTCCCCACGAAGCAGTTCGTCAATCATGAAGTCGCCCAGCACGCCCACCGTGCTGGCACGAAATCTGCGGACGATCCGGGACAAGGTTTCAGATCCTTTGCTCATTCAACAATCCATCAGTGCCTTGGCTTCGGAGAGGACGGCTTCCACGGCCGAGCGGACCTGATTAAATGTGATAGACAGAATACACTCCGGCCGCTCGAATTGATAGCAACGGTCGCCGGGGCAAGGGTTGCAGTCGAAATGATTCTGCACGATGCGCCACGCCGCCCGCGGGCGCCACGGCGCCCAAATCGTCGAACTGGATGAACTGAAGATCACTACGCCGGGAATGCCGACGGCCGCCGCCATGTGCGCAGGGCCGCTGTCGTTCCCGATAAAGAGACGCGCCCCGGCGAGCGTTGCAGCGAAATGGCGGAGCCCCGCGCCCTCCAGCCGGGAAACCTTTTTCCCCGCTGCTTTCTCCACCTCATCGAGCACGCGAGATTCTCCCGGCCCGCAAGCATAGATAACCGAAAACCGTGAATCGAGAGACGCGCCGAGCGCCGCGAAATTTCCCGGCGACCACTGCTTGGTGGCGTAAAGCGCCATGGGATGAATGACGACGTAAGGCTTGGTGGCCGGCACGCCGAGGGATTCGCGCTTCCGTGCCCACCAGGCGTGTTCGGCGGCGGTCAGTTGAATTTGAGCAGCAGGTATCTCTTTACTCGGAAGGCCCAGATGGAAAAATGCCGAAGCTTGGTGCTCCGCGGTATGGATGGTCTCTTTCTTCAATATTGTCCGCGGGTCGGGGATCAGGTAATCGTAGATTCCCTTTCTGCGGAAGTGGCCAAAGGCGGCTTTCCAACGGGCCCCGGACCAGGAGGCGATGGAGGCGCTGGTGGGCCCGCCGTGCAGATTCATGCAGAGTTGGAAATCGCCCCGGCGGATCCGTCGAATCGTCCCCAACCGCGCGCCGAGTTGGGCGAGCCCTGAGGCCTTGCTCATTTCCAGAATGGCATCCACGTGTGGATTATTCTCGAGCAGCTCACGGAAGCGGTCCTCAACCATGACGGAGACGTGCAAGTCGGGCCGCCACTCTTTGAGCAGGCGCAGCGCTGGGGTGAGCAGAACAATGTCGCCGATCGATCTCAGCCGTATGATCAGAATGCGCGCGCCGGAGGGAAGCGAAGGAAGAAGCGAGCCGGCGGCGGGTGGGCTCACCGTCATGACTCCGCTTCGATTTTCGCCTGATCGACAATCATGATCGGGATGTCGTCCTGGATGGGATAAACGCGGTGGCACTTGCTGCACTTCAAGCCCTTCCCGTCGGCGGTGAGCTTGACCGGGACGCGGCACTCGGGCACGGGACAAACGAGGATATCGAGCAATTCCTGACTGACGGCCATTTCAACCTCCAAGGTCGAGCGACGAGATTTCGGCGCGCAGCGTGGAACGAATCTCGCTCCACGCGGAGGAAGCGGTTCTCCACACGGCAAGGATGGCAGAGCCCTGGTACACGCGCTCAAATCCGGTTTCGGATTGTGAAATCGTTTCAATCGGCACGATCCACCACTCGGGCCGCGGTTTTGCATTGAGCGTGATCATCACCCGCTGCCATTCGTCCACGATGAGCAGGGGCGCGGTGCTCATCATCCCGTGGAACTCCAGCGGATACCGGACGCCCGCCGCCTCAAAGTAGCGGTCGTGCGCGTTCGGGGCGAGAAGATTGAAAACCAGCTCCACGCCCAGCGCCAGCAAGTTCGCACTGGGCCTTTCGGATTCGAGCAAGGAATGACACGTGAGATACCACACACTGTCCTGCGACGAGGTCTCAATTCTCTTGCGCGCGCGGAGTGAAATATCGCCGCTATTCACACGATGAGCGGCGACGCGCTCCAGGCCGATCGTCTCCTGCTTCGCCGTGGGTTTCGAAATTCTCCACTCGCCGCCCGCCAGGTCGCCGTTTTCCTCCAGGCGCAGGTAATCGAAATCCTCCCAGCTTTTCCAAGCGGGAAAGACATAGGTGCGAAAGGCGTGGCGGGCATAGTGATCGTAGCGCAGGAGCGCGCCAAGATTCGGTTCCTTCGACCAGACTTGATCGTGAATCGAGGCGGGCCCCTCACGCGGCGCCTCGTGCGTGATGGCCTTCTGGCGGACCTGCTCGTGATAGGGCTCCGGGCGGCGCATGAGTGAATTGATCAGCTCGGCCCGCGCCGGCTTGTACCGCAGGCTGGAAATCGTACCGCCGTCGGAGGGCTTGAGAATCAGCCCGAAGTCGGTTCCGGTCAGAAGAACTTCTTCGTGGCCATCGACATCAAGATCGCGCGTCTCACGGTGGAGGGCGGGATTCCTTCCTGGCGCCTCGATCTCGTCGAGCCCCGACTCCGCTTCGATCAGCTTCCGCATCAGAGCACTGCGCAGGTGCGGTGCGTAAAGTCCCCCAAAAACTCCATGCCAATAGGCGTCATTGCATTGTGCGGCAAGCAGATGGTTTTCGACATGGTCAAGCTGGGACGCAACCTTCTTGTCGCTCCCGCGTTCCTCGCGATACTTTCGATATCGTGCGCTCGCCGCGAGAACCAGCTTGTTGATCTGATTCGATTCCGCGTACTTGCTCATGAAGTTTCGCCACAGGCCGCCGCGCAGAAAACGCTCGAAGCGCGCGCCACCAGGGAGGTGCTCGGCCTCCTCGTGAACCGCTTTGAATACCTGCGACGCGGCGGTGGGCAGCGCCCACTCCATCATCTCCGGATATGAAGCTGTGGGCAGGTAGATCCGCCGTGAGGGTGGGTAGGCTGCGAGATAATCCGCCAGGGTAGTTGTTTCAAGCCAACAGTTTTCGTTCTCGAGTGCTTTAAGGAAGCGTTCCAGCCACCCATTCGTGTAGCAGTGCGCGTACGTGCCGGGCCAGACGCCGAATTTTTCACAGTCGTCGCCCATGGCGAAAAGCGCGCCGGGGTGGCCCTCGCCTTGCCGCAGGACATCAAACGTTTCGGAAATCTCCCGGAAGGGAATCGTGTAGCGCAATGATTTCAGGCTGGGGATAAGTCTCAGTGGAGCGCCTGCCTCTTCCGTGATGTAGGAGGTATGCAGTTCGCCGGGTTCAAGGCCCGCGGCAAGAAAATGTGTATCGTCAAGGACGACGTAACCGGCGCCCGCCTCAACGAGAGGCCGGGCGAGGCTCGGCTCCCAAACCCGTTCGGCCACCCATGCGCCCCGTGGTTCCGCGCCGAAATGTCGGCTGAGGTATTCCGAAAGCTTGCGAATCTGCGCGTGCTTGTCCGCGTCCGGAATGGAAGGCAGGATCGGCTCGTAGTAACCGCCGCCGACCATCTCCACTTGCCCACGCGCCGTGAGTTTCTTCAGCAGGGCAAAATATTCCGGGTGATGATGCTCCAGCCACTCGAGCAGAGAACCGGAGAAGTGCAGGCTTAGGCGAATGGCCGGGTGTCGGTCGAGGGCCTCGAGAAAGGGCAGGTAGGATTTCTCAAAACCCTCCTCGATAACGTGGTCGAAATTCCCCACGGGCTGATGAGCGTGAATCAGCAATGCGAAGTAGACTTTCGACAAGATGCAGTCCCTCGGGCGTGTCTGGGGCTCGTCCCACCATCTTCTGGGCCGGCCGCTTGAGCAACTAGGATAGAATGAAACGCTTTCGATTGTCAGCAAAACATTGTGTGATTGGGCGATGGAGTGAGTTCGTGAATGGTGAAGAATCCAGCGGCACTCGATTGAATCTCAAGGGACTGCTTGCCTACTGCGAATCGACGCGGCGTGAGCTGCTCGGGTGCCTCGAGGCAGCAGTAAAGATCGAGTCGCCGACTTCCTCCAAACCGGACGTCGACCGCATGGCGCGCTTCTGCGCCGGGAAGTTTCGCGAGTTGGGCGGAAAGGTCCGCCTCCTTCGTCACCCGATGGTGGGGTGCGGCCTCACGGCCGAATTCTGGAGTGGCCTGCGTCCGGGGAAACCGCTCCTCGTTCTCGGTCACCTCGACACCGTTTGGGATGTGGGAACCCTGTCGGAGATGCCGTTTCGCGTCCGTGCGGGCCGCGCCTGCGGCCCGGGAATCTTTGATATGAAATCGGGAATCGTCTGCGGGCTGTGGGCGATTCGCGCGCTGCGCGAAAGCGAGATCACACCCGCAAGGCCCATTCGATTTTTCCTCAATTCGGATGAAGAGACTTCCAGCCTTGCCTTCCGCAAGGAATTGATCGCGGAGGCGCGGGGCGCGCGCGCCGTCCTGGTGCTGGAG
>JACQNR010000015.1 GCA_016202975.1 Acidobacteriota bacterium | reverse complement strand
GTTGCGACGAGCTCTGGCGCACCGATCCGGGCAAACTCGCAGCCGAGCTCACCATGACCACTTGCGAGTGTTGCTGTGCCCACAGCACGATGAAGCTGACGCGTCATCTGTATGGTTCGACGGCCGACCCAAAATACTTCGACTACTACGAGCGCGCCCTCTTCAATCGCCGCCGTGGCACCATCAACCCCGAAGACGGCGCGACGATGTACTTTGTGCTGCTCGCGTCCGGCTACTGGAAATTTTGCGGCTCACGCCTTAATACTTTCTGGTGCTGCATGGGCACGGGCGTCGAGGAGGACTCGAAGTTCGCGGACAGCAATTCCTGGCATGACACGAACGGAATCTTCGTTAACCCCTTCATTCCTTCCGACGTCCGATGGAAGGAGAAGGGCATCCGCCTGAAACAAGAAACAAGAGTTCCCGAAAATGAGGGAGCCACGCTTGCCATCGAGGCCGAAAAGCGTACAAGCATCGCGCTGCGCATTCGCGTGCCCGACTGGGCCGTGAACGGCGTCACGGTGAAAGTGAACGGCAAGCCGGAGACCGTCACGGCGCGGCCGACGATCTATGTAACGCTCAGCCGGACGTGGAAGACCGGAGACTGGGTGGAAATCGGGCTGGTCATGGCGCTTCACACTCACGCCATACCGGACGACGCGACGCTGCAGGTGATGAAGTACGTGCCGCTCCTGCTCCACGGTCGGCTGGGCACGGAGGGTTTAACAAAGGAGATGATGTACGGCGGTTACGATACGACGCTCGTCGGTGCGCCCATCGATGCGCCGGAAATTACGAGTGGCAAGAACCATCCTACCACCTGGGTCGAGTGCGCGAAGGATGGGCCGCTCGCCTTCAGCGCCGTCGGCCAGTCGCAGCCAATTGCGCTCGCGCGGTTCTACAAAATCTGGGGAGAGCGGTACGCGACGTATTGGCAGGTGAAGAGCATGTAGCGCCCACCCTTGGGTGCCTCCCTGGTTTGGGAAGAGTTTTTGATGTCCTCCACCAAGACCAAAAGCTCTTCACGAAGAGCCGCAGAGCTCGCAATGCAAGCCACGGAAATCGGGACAGTACGCCTTTGCGGCTCCGCGCCTCGGCGTGAGATTGGTCCTGCTGCCACGGCACGCCCCGCACTTACGAACTGCGCGCCGGCTTGACCAGCACGTACAGGGGCAATCCCAGAAGCACAATAATGAACCCCGGCCAGGTGGTCGAGGGCTTGTAGACGGCGAGGGCGATGAGAATTGCCGTGGCGCCCAGGATGTAAAGCGCCGGGACGATGGGATAGCCGAAGGCACGATAAGGGCGCTCGGCATCGGGGCGAATGTTGCGCAGGCGGAACAATCCGGCAATGGTGAGAATGTAGAAGATCAGGGCCGAAGAAATAATGTAGTCGAGCAGGTTGCTGTACAGGTTCCCGTACTTGCCCGTGGCGGTGTCATAGGTGCGCGGCAGGACCAGGAAGCAAGCCCAGATGCCCTGCGCGAGCAGCGACCGGCCGGGCACGTGAGCCTTGTTCAAAACGCCCACTGGCTTGAAGAAGAGTTTGTCCTTTGCCATGGCGTAGAAGGCGCGCGCTCCAGCGAGAATCAGCGTGTTGTTACACCCAAATGTGGAGACCATGATGGCCATCGCCATGAGGATCGCGCCCAAGCCGGGGAAGATGGCTTCAAGCGTGGCCGTCGCCACGCGGTCCGAGGGCGCCTGCTGAATAGCGCCAAGCGGCAGGGTCATGAGGTAGGAAACGTTAGCCAGAAAATAAAGGATGACAACCAGCACCGAGCCGATCCCGAGTGCCAGGGGCAGCGAGCGCTCCGGGTTCTGAACCTCATCGGCGACAAACGTCACATCGTGCCAGGAATCGGCCGCAAAAAGCGAACCGGTCTGGACGACGCAGATGACGACAAGGGTCCCGAGTAGCGTTGCGGCCCCGAGTCCGGCGGAAATCGGCTCGGCGTTGCGGGGCGTCCACCAGTCGCTGAAATTGGCAGCGACGGCGGCGGAATTCCTGCCCACGAATATGCCGAGCACGATCAACCCCAACAGAGCCGTGGTCTTGGCCATGGTAAAGACGGTCTGCACCAGCTTTCCGTACTCAAGCCCGCGGGCGTTTGTCCAGGTGAGAAGCGCAATGCTCAAAATGGCGAGCATTTGCGCGGTGGAAAGCGAAACAGCGTAGCCCTGAGAGATGTGAATGGGCGGAATGAGGTAATAGCCTTCGGCGACCCAGGGAACGAGGACCCCGGTGAATCGCGCGAAAGCCACCGCGACGGCAGCGATGGTGCCTCCCTGGATAACCGCGAAAAAGGTCCAGCCGTAGAGAAATCCCACGAGCGGCGAGAACGCTTCGCGCAGGTAGATGTACATGCCACCCGCATGCGGCATCATGGCAGCGAGTTCGCCGTAGGAGAGCGCCGCGGCGATAGTCAGGACGCCCGCCAACGCCCAGGCGACCAGCAGGCCGCCGGAACTGCCAATGTGGCGCGCCATGTCGGCGGAGACGATGAAGATGCCGGAACCGATCATCGCCCCCGCCACGGCCAGCACGGCGTCGAAAAGGCTCAGACCGCGGACGAAACCGGGTTCGGCTCTCGTCGGGGAAGGCGGGGTCACGTCCGGGGTGGGAGTTTTCAAAGCCCTGAGAGTTTAGAAGAGATTGCGTACCACATGCAAGGCGTTCGCGGGGCGCTCCGCCAGCCGCCGCATGAACCACGGAAACCAGTAATCGCCATAGGCGATCAGCACGACGGATTTCCATCCCTCCTGCGCGAGCTGGAGCTGCAATTTCCGCTGAATGCCAAAGAGCATCTGGAATTCGAAGTGGCCGTCTTTCGGAATCTGATTCGCCAGCGCCCATTCCTGAATGCGGCGGATGAGGCGCGGGTCGTGCGTGCCGATCGCCGCTCGCATGCCCGCGGCGCGCGCTTCGCGACTGAGCATGCGCTGAGCGAGAGTGAAATAATTTTCGTCAATATCCTTCTTCCGCTGGATGGCCACGTCGGGCGGCTCGCGGTAGGCGCCCTTCACCAGGCGAACGGCGGCTCCCATCGCCACCAGTGCCTCTAAATCCTCGGCCGTACGATGGAGGTACGCCTGCACGCAGACGCCCACGTTGGGGTATTCGCGGCGGGCGCGGTGGAAGATTTCTAGCGTGCAGTCCACGTAGGGGCTTGATTCCATGTCGATCCAGACCATACTCTTTTGCCCGGCGCGCTCGATCAACTGGGTGAAGTTGGAATAGCAGAGGTTCTTCCCCAGGTCGAGTCCCATGTGGCTAAGCTTGACGGAGATTTCGGTCTCGAGCCCCGCTTCACAAATGCGGTCGAGCACCATGAGGTAATGATTCGTGACTTTGGCGGCCTCGCAGGCATCCTTGATGTTCTCACCCAGGCAGGTCAAGACAGT
>JACQNR010000128.1 GCA_016202975.1 Acidobacteriota bacterium | reverse complement strand
TGGGGAAGGCCGCCGGAATGGGGTTCTTCGCCATCCAACCGCCGTTGGCGTACTGATTGAAGTCGTCACACGGCTTGCACGTCGGGTCGATGTTGGTGGGGTTGAACCCGGCCTCCGCCAGGTCTCCAGCCGGCCGGGCGGCCGTGAAAGATGCCACGGCAAGCAAGGCAAGGCTTGTCCAAATCTTAAAGTTATTCATGAAGTCTGATCCTCCCTTGAGCTCGGCGTAAGACGTAGGCTATGGCCAAATGGTTAGTTTATGAGATCGCGAAGAGAAAAAATAGCACGCGGAGCCTCATGGAGGGCCGATTATTTCATCCCGGGCGGCGCCGGAGGGCTGATTTCGTCCAGGGCTTTCCGCGCCGCCTCGTCCGCAGGTTCGATTCCGAGGATGTGGCGGAGTTCCACGGCGGCCGCATCCTTTTGCCCGTCGGCGATAAGCGCGTGCACCAGTCCGTGACGCGCGGGCAGTGACCGGGGCTCCAGAGCGATCGCCTGTCGGAAAGACTCGGCGGCTTCCTTGAACCGCTCCTGGCGGACGAGCGTGAGCGCCAAGCCATAATGCGCCGCGGCCAACTTGGGATCCAGGCGCATGGCTTCGCGAAAAGCTGCGGACGCCTCTTCAACGCGGTTCGCGCCAAGAAGTGCGCCACCCAGGCTCGAAAAGGCGGAAGCATTGCCAGGTTCTAGGCGCGCCGCCTGCTGATAAAGCGCCACTGCGGCCCCGTAATTCCGGAGGAGCATCATCAAGTCGCCACGAACGATTTTCGCCGGGGCGTATCGGGGAGCGATCTTTTCGGCGTCGCCCAGATCTGCCAACGCCTCCTTCAGCTTGCCTTGCCGGAGATTCAAGATGCTGGCAAGGGTCAGGACTCGGGTATCCTCCATTCCCTGCTTCCGCAGT
The DNA here is from genome assembly GCA_016202975.1 of Acidobacteriota bacterium. Lineage (GTDB taxonomy): Bacteria > Acidobacteriota > Terriglobia > UBA7540 > UBA7540 > JACQNR01. The sequence goes on along the minus strand of JACQNR010000128.1, from coordinate 12,871 downwards.
CGCTCGACCAGCGATTGAGCTTCCTTTACGTGCCCAGCATGGTTCAGTTCGTCTGCGGCGCGGAGGTCGCGCTCGAATCGGGCGACGGCACGATACTGGAATCCGAAACAAACAAGCACCAGCCCCGCCAGGCATGCGGCGCCGCGACGCCCCTCGCGCAGGGTCTCATGGTGCGGGTGCAGAACCGCGCCTAGAGCCGCTCCTGCCAACGCGCCCCCAATATGGGCGTAGTTGTCCACGCCGCCGCGCGCAAACCCATAATAGAGGTTGAAGGCGATGAAGGGGAGGGCCCCGGTCCCGAAGGCTTTCTCTAGACTTTCGGGGATTTGGTCGGAATAACGCAGGCCCGCCACCAACATGGCTCCCGCCACGCCGAAAATCGCGCCGGAAGCCCCTGCGGAGACGACCTGGGGCGATACGAATTCGTTCATGAAAAAACTGGTCGTCGTCCCTGCCACTCCCGAGGCCAGGTACAAGAACCCGAAGTGGATCGGGCCGATCAGCCGCTCGAGGAGCGTTCCAAGCTGCCAGAGGCAGATACCGTTCATGAAGATATGCAGTAATCCGATGTGAAGAAATGCCGCGGTGACGAACCTCCAGTACTGGCCGTTTTCGATTGAAGGTCCGTGCTGCGCCCCAAATCGGACAAGATTGAACGTATTGCTTGAACCTCCGGCGATCGTCTGCGCGAGAAAGATCAGCAGGTTCAGGGACAGGAATGTTGCGACCATGATTGGGAATTGCGTGGAGCCAGATTCCTCCGTCGATCCCTCCGGCCAAGAATGCTGACTCATAGGCGTCGGCGAGATGGGAGGAACTGATTGAGGTTCAGCGGAGTTTGTCAAAGCGGTTTCTCGATGCGTCGGTCATTTCCAGCATAACATTGCTTCGACCAGATTTGGGCAGACCAGTTTCGCGTGCCTCCGCTCCATGGTCGGTTTGTAGGGGAGCCTTGTGGGCTCCCGCAGGGATGGCGCGACTCGATTCCAAGGCGGGAGGGCAAAGCCCTCCCCTACGCGTGACTGCGGAGGCAGAGCAACCCCTTAAGGACTGGCGTATAATTGCCCCAGCGGCCTTGGCGCGGACGATTTCAGTCCCGAGGATTGCTGCGGTGAGGTGCTTTGTGAAAAAACGATTGGTGATTCTGTTTGCGGCGATCGGGACGGTGCTTATCTTGACGGCATCCTTCCAGCGGATTCAGCCAACACAACAACTCACAGTGTACGACTCCGAGGGCAAGAAGGTGGGGGTGGTTATAAGCGCAGGTTCTGCCTATAGTGAGTTCGTGCCTCTCGTACCCTTCAGAATTGGTGAACCCCCGATTATTCTCTATGTATTTCGAGACGGCTTCGTAGCCGACACGGTAGTGGGCTGGGAGTCCGCGAATTGCTCGGGTGCTCCAGTCATACCGTTCGGTACACCGGATTATCCTCCTACACCAAGCTCGTTGCCCCTTGTCGCGGTTGGGATTCCAGGCAGTACGGTTTATGTTGAGGCGGGCGTTCCACGTACGATAACGCTCCGCTCCGTGTCCACTGCGCCGTTATGGACCCGTGATACTCCATCATTGCCAACCAAGTGCGTACAAAGAGTGTATCCGTGGACAGGTTTGGCGGTTCCAACGCGACCGCTGATTGACATGAACACTCTCTATAAGCCGCCGTTTTCGGTTCGCTAATTGGCGCAGGAGCGATCTATCCCTTCGCAAGGATGCCCAACCATGCTGATTGTCATGAAGCTGCAGGCGACGGAAGAAAACATCCGGCGCGTGTGAGCAGGAATCGAGACCGTAGGCACAAAAGAGTCGCTCCATAAACTGATAAGCCTTCCGAAGAACCTCTCTGGGGCAAACAATTGACCGTGTCCAACAATCGAACTCCTTCATTCTTCAATCGACAATATTTCATCTTCCATTCTTTGGCCGCCCTGCTCCCTGTGTTCATGGCCGTATCCTGCAGCCACCGCGCCGCTCCTCCTTCTCCGTTTCTGGCCTTTGTCGTTTGTCAGGACTCGAGTTCGGTCGCCGTGGTGGATTTGGCGGAACTTCGGGTGGTCGCCTCGCTCAAGGTTTCGGCCCACCCCGAGGCTGCGTTCATCCGGCCGCGCTCCCGCGAAATTTACGTCACTGGCCCCGGCGGGCTTGACCGGATCGAATTTCCAAGCCTCAAGGTTTACTTGAACTCCCGGACGGACCACCACCCACGCAGCCTTGTCTTTTCTGAGGACGGGCGATTCGCCTACTACCTGATGGAGCCCGAACCTCCGCCCTCCACTCCCCCCGCGGGACTGTCCGAACCACCCCCGCCGGGAGTAAGTCATATTTCCGTCATGGACTGTGACGCGAGGAACGAATTCGCCCAAATTGGCGTCAAGGCGAGTCTGAGCCGCCTTGCGCTCGCCGCGGACGGCAAGACTTTGCTCGCCACCGATCCCACTGCGGGGAAGGTCTACATTTTTGACATCGCCGCACGAAAAACGCTAGGTACGGTCAAGGCAGGCCCCGGCGCGGGGGCGATTGCCGTCCAGCCGTTTAGTTCCAAAGTTTTCGTTTCGAACTCCGGCGACAAGACCGTTTCCGTCTTGGACAGCGACTCCCACCGGCTGTATTCCCACATCGAGCTCGGCGCCACGCCCGGCCCGCTGCTGCTCAAGCCCGACGGTGGGGAGCTTTTCGTGCTTTCCCCTTCGGCGTCGACGCTCACGATTCTGGACGCTTTCCACGATGACGTCCTGCAGACGCTGACGGCGGGTCGCAACCCGGTGGCGGGGATTTTTCGCAAAGACTCGAGCATCCTTTACCTGGCCAATTCCGGCGACGGCTCGGTGATGGCGCTGGACGTTGCCAATCGCGCCGTCCTCGCCTCAACTTTCGTGGGGCGCGAGCCGCGGGCTCTGGCCCTGACGCCGGATGAAAGGTTTCTCGCGGTGGCGGACGCCGGAACATCCAGCGTGGCCGTTCTGATCGCCGAGCCCAGCCGGCTGGCTGCGACGCGGTCCGCGATGCTGACCAGCCTGCCGGTGGGCGCGCGGCCAGTGGACGTCGTGGTGCCAGAGTGGGCCAGAGCGGTCACGAGTGACAGGTGACGAGTGAGGACCCTCTCGCCGAAATTTCACCAACTGGGTTGGCAGCCATCAAATGACGGCAGCAAGATAGAACCGGGGGCTTCGGGCATGGCCTCACTTCTGACTACTGCCTGTCACTCGCCACTCTCCACTCGTCCCAGCTCTTCATGTCGGCGCGCCGACAAATATTCAAGTTTTTCTTCACCTCGAGCAACAAAGGCAACTTTTACTCCCGCATTCCTGCATCTCACTGTTAATATCAATATCATTGACGGTTTTATGCCAGGACTTGGATTTAGAAGATACCGGTCCTTCCCCCGAGGAGCTCTGGCGCTCCTGTTCGTCATATTCTCCGTACCCCGGGCCCACGCCCAGGGTACGATCCTGGTGGAATTCTCTATTCCCCCCGATTCCGCTTTTCAAGTGGGATCGCCGGTGTATTTTGACACCATCGTGCAGAATACCTCCATCGACACCGTGCGGGTCAACATGGGTCATCACGGAAAATGGAATTACGAGTTCATCCTGCTGAACCCCGATGGAACAACCTTCGCCGTTCCGCCCTACCGGAAGATCGGCGCTGGCCCCAAGGGGATCATCACGGTTGAGCCCGGTCGGACCCGTTCCCGCCGAATGGTTTTCAACGACTGGTACACAATTGCCCAGCCGGGCGAATACACCCTCAAAGTCCGCCTGACGATCCTGCTCAGTTCTTCAGCCAATGTTTCCTGGCAAAAGGAGTTTTTCGACGATATGAAGATTGTGGTCGCGCCCCGCGATCCGGAGAAACTGAAGGCCACATGTGAGAAACTTGCGGAAGCGGCCCTCGGCACAGCTGACGCCGACGCCGCGTCGGATGCTTCCCTGGCGCTCAGTTACGTGGTGGATCCCTTGGCGGTACCTTTCCAGGCACGCGTTCTGAAGGAGGGATCGCCCGGGGCGCGCGCCAACGCCGTCCAGGGGCTGAGCAAGATCGGAAACCGGGAAGCGCTGGAGGCGCTGCGCGCGGGGCTGGTCAATGCCGATCCGGACCTCAAAGCCAAAATCGAATCCGCACTCACTCAGTTGCGGCCGGGAAGCTGAAAAGCAGTGACGTGTGAACGGTGACGAAGAAAGGCGGAAGGGTAAGGTATGAGGAATGAATATAAAAAGTAAGGGGGGGGATGGAAGCACCTCCGTTTCATCCATCATCCTTCACTCTTCATAACTTGGTTTCACGCGCGTCACTTGCCACCCTTTACCCCTTTTCGCTTACCAACGGACGACCTCTTCGGTGAGGTCAATAGTAATCCATCCCTCCGGTGGGATGACTTGGAGAGGCAAATCATTCGCCCAAAGGCTGATTTGAATGCGCGTCTTCTCACCGGCATGCAGACCCAGCAGGGAGTAATCGAGGCCCAGTTCAAACACCTGCTCGAAAGCCACGCGGACCTTGTCGCCGGTCGGAAGGGGCACCAGGACGGGCTCGGATCCCTTCCAGAATTGCACCGTGCCTAACTTTCGCGGAGAGACAAAGGCGTTCAGGCGAGCCCGGCTCGTCCCGTCCACGTTGACGCGAATCTCCAGCTGCGAGTATTCCTCTAGAATCCCCGCCCGAAAATCCACGCGCAGGTAGACGTCGTGTTTTCCAGTCCCGAAATACATCGCCTCAACGCATTCGGCACCGCCGTGCATTGAGCCTGACCGGTAGTCAGGTGAATAAACGCCCGCACCCAGCCATTCAAAGTAGTTGGTAACCCGGCCGTCGATCTGGGGTCCAATCGGAGCGGTCGGCTCGGTGGTTCTGGCCCGCACAGCAGGCCTCTTGATGGGCACGGCGAGCTCGTCGGGAGGCGATCCGCCCAGCAGATGGTAGATGTTGCTCAGATGTTTTCGATAGAGGAGATCGAACTCCGCATCGTGAGCGCTGGAGTGTTCAGGACCATACCACCAGCACCAATCGCTTCCCTCGGCAATCCAGAGTTCTTGCTCGGCGAGGCGTACCTTTTCGGGGTCAAGTGCCGGGTCACCCGACTTCATGGCGAAGAAATCGCGCGCGTCGTTCAGCAGGTCCCAGGCCAGGTTGTCTTCGGCTGCGCCAATCCAGACGTCGAAATTGGCGTTGATCCACGATCCCGGCACAACGTGATGGAGCGTCCCGCACTCCGCAATACTTAAAGCTTCACTTGCAGTTACGGCGCGCATCTCAGAATCCGCGGCAACGCGGCCATAGAACGTCTTGAGGAACTCGCGTCCACTCCGGCGGAAGTATTCCCAAGCATTTTCGCCGTCCAGGATCACCGAAACGACCGCAGGCTTGTTACCTGTGCTGCGGGCCGCCGCGCGGATGCGGTGGTGCAGGTCGGCTGCCGCGGCGTGGGGATCCATGCGCGAGTAAACGAAGCCAATCAGGTCGGAGATATGGTGGTCGCGGAAGAATAATCCGATGGAGCGGTCGCCATCCTGAAAACGGTGCGGCCGGTAGAGTTCGTGGCCGCCGCTGGTCGTGCCGTCACTTTGACGGTAGAAGGCGATCTGGAGCGACCTTCCCAGCACACCTTCGTCGGTTGCGGCCCACTCGAAGCCCTCCTGGATGGCCAGCCGCAGGACTTTGTCGGACACGCTTCCCTCGCTCGGCCAGAGCCCCGCGGGCCGGACCCCGAAAACCCTCTGGTGAAGTTCGACCGCGGCGCGCAACTGGCTGCGGGCATCTTCGGGATGCCGAAACGTCCGTCGAGGAAGTTTGACGCCCGGGTGAGACTCGCTGGCAATGTCCGTATTGCACAGAAGCGGGAGGATGGGGTGATAGAAGGGAGATGTCGAAACCTCAATCTGGCCGCGCTCGATTCCTGTACGGCACTCTTCAAGTATTCCTTTAAATAATTCGATGCCCTTTCGCCGCAGCGTGGCTTTGTCGGCTTCCGAATAACGACGCCCTTTGTCCACCAGGCCACGGATCTCCCGGTCAGACTCCAGATAGATTTCGTCAAACCAGGCGAGCTGCGACAGGACCTGAAGGTCAAGCACATCGTGGGTCGTAAAAAGCCGGAATGGCTCTGCCTGCTCCTGGGTCGCCTCCCTTTTCTCGAAGAGTTCGCGAAAGCGGGTAAACCGATTCAGGAGGTTTTCCCGGTTAATGTCAAAGGCAAAGTCCAGCAGGCTCATCCGCTCGTCACCGGTGAGCTGCCCGGCGGGTTTGAAGGCGATTCGATAGGGTTCCTCCTGCACATTGTCCGCGATGTAGTCTTCAAGCTGCGCCACGAGCGATGGAACGTAATTGAAGGTCACGTGGACATCGGGAAATTCCCGGAGCATCGCCACCATGCCGTAGTAGTCCTTCCAGGCGTGGAGACGCGTCCAGGGCATCGAGTAAGTCCCCTCCGACAAGTCCTTGTAGAAGGGCTGGTGCATATGCCAGTACAGCATTAAATGGGTTTGGGGCATGGCGTCTGAGGCGACGTTTACGACATGAAACCGGTATGCTAGCATCGAAGCGCCGAGGCGTCCAGAAATCTTGAGGGCGCGTTCACGGGTTTCATGCGAATACTGACTCGCTACATCCTGAAGGAAATTTTCTCGCACTCACTGCTGGGGTTGCTGGTCTTCACGTTTGTCATATTCGTCCGCCACGTGGGACGCCTGCTGGAGCTGGCGGTGCGCAACAACCTTCCGGCGCCGAATGTCCTGACGCTCTTCCTGCTTCCCGTCCCCGGAATCCTGGTCCTCACCATCCCCATGGCGGTGCTGGTGGGCATTCTGATCGGCCTCAGCCGCATGTCCGCTGACGGTGAAGTGATCGCCGCTCGGGCAGCGGGAATCGGGACGCGGAATTTCGTCCGGCCGGTGATGATGGTCGCCCTGGCAGCCTGCGCGATTTCCATGTGGATGAGCCAGGTGCTTGCGCCCCAGTCGGCGCGGCAGCTGCACCGCATGGAGCAGGAGATCAGTGCCGGGGCGGCCACTCGCGAAATCCAGCCCCGCATCTTTGTCGAGCAATTTCCGAATTTGCTGCTCTATCTTCAAGATGTCACAGAATCGGATGGGGAGTGGCACGGCGTCTTCATCGCCGACACCACCCAGCGCAACGCGCCGAAAGTAACCCTGGCGGAAAGGGGCCGAGTTCTTAGCGACCGCCCAAACCGCCGCCTGACGCTCCACCTCGAGGAAGGGACCACGCACGAAATCGATCCCGCACACCCCGCGCGCTACTCTATCGCGCAGTTCACCAGGACGGATATCCCCATCCCCTTGCCTGCCACCGATTCCTCACGTGACGACTGGCAGGCTCCCCTGGCACTGCCACTGACCGAATTACTTGCGCCCAGCGCAGACCCGGCTCGCAAACTGGCGCTTCAAGTAGAACTTCAATACCGCTTCGCCCTCCCCGCTGCATCCCTGGTCCTAGCGCTGGTGGGGATACCTCTCGGACTCTCCACGCGCCGCGGTGGCAAAGCCGTCGGAGTCATCCTGACGATCATCCTGGTGTTCATCTATTACATCATCATGGCGTTCGGCCTGGGATTTGCCAGACAGGGTCGCCTGAATCCCGTCGTGGGCTTATGGCTTGCGAACGTCTTTTTCGCCGTGGTGGGCGGCCTGATGCTCTCCAACCTGCGAGGCGTCCGGCAAAAGGTCCATGTCGTCCAGGACTGGGTTGAGGAATTGTGGAAAAGCTGGCAGAGAACCCACAAACCGGCGACAACCCTCAACGAAGGCCGAGCCAACGGCAATCGGCTTGACTCCCGGCCTGCGGGCGAACGCTGGATCCAAATCATCGACCTTTATGTCGTCCGAACCTGGGCGTTTTACCTGCTCCTCCTGCTGATAACGTTCTGCGGGGTTTACGTCATTTTCGACTTCTTCCAATTGCTCAGCGATATTGTCCGCAACCGCATTCCCGCCATCATGGTGATCGACTACTACCGATTCCTTCTGCCGCAGATTGTCTACCTCATGCTGCCTCTGGCCATATTGGTTGCAACGCTGGTGAGCTTCGGGCTCCTCACCAAGTCGAACCAGGTCACGGCACTGCTCTCAGCCGGAGTGAGCATCTACCGCGCCGCCCTCCCCATTCTGATCGCCTCGGCGGGCCTGAGCGCCGTGATGTATATCATGGGCGATTACACTCTGCCCGAAAGCAACCAGCGCCAGGACGCCTTGCGCAACCAGATCAAGGGCAAGCCCGCGCAAACCTCCTTCCGGCCTGGCCGACAGTGGATCTTCGGGCAGGAGGCGCGCATCTATAACCATCGTTTCTTTGACCCCGACAAGAACGTATTCGCAGATCTCTCCGTGTTCGAGTTTGACCCTAAAACCTATAGCCTGAAGCGGAGGATCTATGCGACCCGGGCGTTTTGGGAAGCGCCCGTCCACGGCTGGGTGCTTGAGAACGGGTGGGTGCGCGAACTGGAGGGTGACAAGGTCACATCCTACATGCCCTTCTCCATTGCTAATTTTGTGGAACTAAAAGAAGAACCGCAATACTTCAAGAAAGACGTGAAGGCGTCGGCGCAGATGAGCGCCTGGGAGCTGCGGGAGTACATCCAGGAGCTAGCCCAGAGCGGCTTCGACGTGGTGCGCCTCTCCGTGCAGTTCTACCGCAAATTCTCGTTTCCGCTGATCGCCTTGGTCGTTACCCTGATCGGAATTCCCTTCTCCCAAACCATGGGACGGAAGGGCGCCATCTCGGGTTTCGCGGCGAGCATCGGAATTGCCATCATCTATTGGTCGCTCTCCAGCCTGTTTGAAACCATGGGAAACCTAAGCCAGCTTCCCCCCATTGTGGCTGCCTGGTCGCCCGACCTCCTCTTCGGCTTGTGCGGGACATACCTGCTCCTCCGCGTCAGAACCTGATAGCACGGCACCGGCTGATTATAAGTCGGGGGGTCACTGCTTCATTTCCAATTTGGAGTGTGATAACGTCCTTTACAACATCCGAAGTGAGGCCCGACTTTGTTTTTCAAACCTGGCGCTGCGACGGACCCGATATACAGCAATACCAGGGACGGCATCGACGACGATCTCGCAAGGGGGCGGGAATACCTAGAACGCATTCGGCAGGAGAGTTCCCCATACGTTGATGCCGATGCAGAAGAGAAAGCGACTCGCGACCTAGCCCCCGTGTTTTGGGAACTTCAGCTTGCTCATGCCGTCAAATCTGCTGGCAAGAACCTAGTTCCGCGCAAGAGCCTGGCCTACAAGAACAACAAGGGGCCGGACCTGTTCGCGGCTGACTACCCGGGGATTTGGTTTGAGGCAGTAGTCGTTAAATGCGGGACCGGCCCGGATGCCCTTCAGTATCCCGAGGTGATGAAAGTCTACAGCTACAACCCTGATGGCGTTGTGTTACGGCTTCGCTCAGTAATCCGGGATAAGAGCAAGCAGATTCAAGAATACATCGCCGCCGGCATTATCAAACCGGACCAAGCGGCTGTTATTGCGATCTCTGGTGTGACCCTGCCACATCGGCACAGCGGGATCTTCCCGCCAGAGATTGTACGGTCCGTCTACCCTGTCAACAATCCCGTGATCGAAATCAGTCGAGCGACAATGGCCGTGACTGATTCATACGTCGAATATCGCGACCGGGTAAAGAAGAGCCTCGGAGCTGAAGTGGAGACCGATATCTTCTTGAACCCTGAATTTTCTCATATCAGTGCTGTTCTCTTTGATGAGTCTGATTGGGTTAATCCACCGAGTCCACCTGGAGTAGGTTTTAAGCTGGTCCACAATTCAATGGCAACGACGCCGGTGCCTGACGGGTGGTTCCCCGTGGGTGATGAGTATTGGTGGCGTGACGGTGTACGCCTTGAGAGTCGACGGCACACATAAATGAAATCAACCTCTCCCCCGCCACTAGGCTCCAGCCTGCGCTGCTCTCACGGGCCTCCCCATGTCGACGCGTCGACATGACGAAGGGGAGTACCGCGCCGTGCCATTACGCTGAAAAAAAGCCCCACAGATAATCCCTGCGGGGCTTCAATTAATTAAAGTAATACTTTAAGTTTATGCGGGCTCAGTACGCTCACCATTCTGCTCGCCACCCGTCGGTCGTTACTACGCCGTCGAGTACGCCTTGGCCGCCGCCTTCTTCACCGCCGACTGAGCCGCCGCGAGGCGAGCGATAGGCACGCGGTAAGGCGAGCAGCTCACGTAGTTGAGTCCGGCGTCAGCGCAGATTTCGATCGACGAGGGGTCGCCGCCGTGCTCGCCACAGATTCCCACCTTCAGATTCGACCTCCCCTCCCTGCCCTCGGAGGTGGCAATTTTGAGCAGGCGCCCGACGCGCTTCGGGTCGAGCTGAGCGAACGGGTCGGCGGGCCAGATCTTCTGCTTGGTGTAGGCATTGATAATCTTCCCGCAATCGTCGCGCGAGAGGCCGAAGGTGGTCTGGGTCAGATCATTGGTCCCAAAGCTGAAGAACTCCGCCTCCTGGGCGATTTCCGCCGCAGAGAGCGCCGCCGCCGGCAACTCGATCATGGTGCCGACCAGATAGTCCACTTTCACGCCTTTCCTCTTGAAGACTTCCTCGGCGACGCGCACCACGATTTCCTTCTGCGCCTGGAGCTCCTTGACTTCGCCCACCAGCGGAATCATCACTTCCGGCTTGGCCTCGATGCCCTGCCGCTTGCAGTCCGCAGCCGCTTCGAAGATGGCGCGCGCCTGCATCTCGGTAATTTCCGGATACATGATTCCCAGCCGGCAGCCGCGCAGGCCGAGCATGGGATTAAATTCATGTAATCCTTCAACTACGTCCAGCAACCTCTTCAATTGAGAAAGCTTAGGGCTCTTCTTTCTCGACGCCTCAAGCTTGGCAATTTCCACCATCAGTTCTTCCCGCTTGGGAAGGAACTCGTGCAGCGGCGGGTCAAGCGTGCGAATGGTGACCGGCAGTCCCTTCATCGCCTTAAAGAGGCCGAAGAAATCCTTGCGCTGCATGGGGAGGATCTTGGCGAGCGCCTGGCGGCGTTGTTTTTCGTAGCGAACTGCCTCGCGAGATTCTTTCTTGAGGGCCGATAGTCGCTTTGCGTCCTTTTCTTTTTCGATGTCGACTTTGATTTCCCCGGGCGTCCGGGCGTCTTTACAGGCCATGATCATCCGCTGTACGTGGGGGAGGCGTTCTTTTGCAAAGAACATGTGCTCAGTCCGGCAGAGGCCAATCCCTTCTGCTCCGTACTCGCGTGCCTTAAGTGCATCACGCGGGATGTCCGCATTGGCTCGCACACCGAGCTTACGGTATTCGTCGGCCCATTCCATAAATCGAAGGAGGTTTGGGTTGTTTGGGTCCGGATCGAGCAAAGGAGTCCGCCCTTCGATGACGCGCCCCGTCGTCCCATCCAATGATAGCCAGTCACCCTCTTTGAACGTTGCGCTGCCGATCTTCAGGCGGTTTGCATTCTCGTCCACCTGCGCGTCGCTACAGCCAGCCACGCAGGATTTCCCCATCCCGCGCGTCACCACCGCCGCGTGCGAGGTCATGCCGCCGCGCGAGGTCAGAATTCCCACGGCCACTTCCATGCCGTGGATATCGTCGGGAACGGTCTCGCCACGCACCAAGATAACTGGATGGTGTTTGCCCTGCTTCACCGCCTCCTCGGCGCTAAAAACTATCCTGCCCACAGCACCACCTGGAGAAGCAGCCAACCCTTTGCCTAGTACTTTCAGTGGCTGGGATTCATCAAGCCGCGGCACAAGGAAATGATTGAGTTGCTCGGGTTCAACTCGCAAAACGGCCTCCTCCTGGGTGATCATTCCCTCATCGACCATATCGAGCGCGATCCTCACGGCCGCAATTCCTGTCCGCTTTCCGTTACGAGTCTGGAGCATGTAAAGCTTGCCATCTTGGATGGTGAACTCAAAATCCTGCACGTCGCGGTAATGGTTCTCCAGGCGCGTGGTGATCTCGCGGAGCTGGTTGTAAACTTCCGGCATGGCTTCCTCAAGCCGCTTAATGGGCACGGGTGTGCGCGCCCCAGAGACGACATCTTCGCCCTGTGCGTTCATCAGGAACTCGCCGTAGAACTCCTTCTCGCCGGTCGCCGGGTTGCGCGTAAACCCGACGCCCGTGCCTGAGGTGTCGCCCATGTTGCCAAAGACCATCGTCTGGACGTTGACGGCGGTTCCCAAATCGTCCGAAATCTTGTTCATGCGGCGGTAGGTTTTGGCTCGGGGGTTGTACCAGGAGCGGAAGACCGCCTCGATCGCCATCTCAAGTTGCACTTTAGGGTCTTGAGGAAAATCCTTCCCCGCCTCCTTGCGAACGACCTTCTTGTAGTCGGCGATGACTTCCTTCAGGTCTTCCGCCGTCAACTCGGTGTCGAGCTTGATCCTCTTTTTCTTCTTCTGGCCGTCGAAGACGTGCTCAAACTTTTCCTTGGGGATTTCCATCACCACGTTGCCAAACATCTGGATGAACCGGCGATAGCTGTCGTAGGCGAAGCGCGGGTTCGCGGTCTTCTTGGCGAAGACGTCAGCGATGGCGTCGTTCATACCGAGGTTGAGGATGGTATCCATCATGCCGGGCATGGAGAACTTGGCGCCGGAGCGCACGGAGAGGAGCAGCGGGTTTTTGGTGTCACCAAGTTTCTGCCCAAGCAGACTTTCGAGCTTGGCCAGATGCTCAAAGGCCTCCGACTTGATGTTGTCCGGGGTCTTGTTTCCAGCCTGGAAGTAGAGCCGGCAGGCGGAAGTCGCCACGGTGAAGCCGGAAGGAACGGGCAGCCCGGCGTTGGTCATTTCGGCCAGGCCCGCGCCTTTCCCGCCCAGTACGTCTTTCATGTCACCATGGCCATCGGCTTTGCCGCCGCCGAAGAAATAGACGCATTTGTCC